>JBFGKR010000091.1:0-7160 GCA_041576575.1 Arenicellales bacterium
ACCGCGACCTGCCAAAGCGGAATAGTGGGGGGGAGAGTGAGGGCAAACAGAATCGAGGTGACAAAGAAGCCCTCGTTGATTTCATGATTGCGAACCGCCGCGAACAGCACTTCCCAGACGCCTCCCACGGCCAGAGTAACTACATAGACCGGCAGAAAATAAAGCAGCCCATGCCACATATTTGCCCAGATGCTCGACGCGTCATAGCCGATCCCCAATCCGGTCAGCAGCGCCCCGCGCCATCCCGGGGCGGATTCGATCCCCAGGGTCGCCATGGCCGCGTTTGCCTGGTATCCCGTATTCCACACGGCCATGAGCAGGCACGGCAGGGCGGCGACCACCACGTACGCCATGACGCGTTTGACGTCGATGCCATCGCGGATGTGGGGCGCCCGCCGGGTAACGTCCGACGGCGTGTAAAAAAAAGTGTCTACCACCTCGAAGAGCGCGGTGAACTTTTCATACGGACCGCCCTTGGTGAACAAGGGCCGTGCTCGATCCAGAGCCCGCTTGAGTCGAGCCATTACCCCTCCTTCTCGATTTGCTCCAGATTAGCCTGCAGCGCCAGTCCGTAGTCGAATTTGCTCGGGCTTACGAACGTGCATAGAGCCAGGTCTTCCTCAGCCAATTCCAGGCACCCGAGGGCCTGCGCAGTGTCGGTGTCTCGCACCAGGAGTGCGCGCAGGAGTTGCGTCGGAAGAATGTCCAGAGGCATCACCTGTTCGTAGCTGCCGATGGGAATCATGGCGCGGGGGCTACCCTGCTGGGAGGTCGTTAACGCGAACTGCTTGGTTTTTCTGAAAAAGCACGAGACAAAGACATTGGTGGCCGAGAACTTGTCGCGGCCAGGTCTGATCCAACCCAAGAACTCGCGGTTCCTGCCCTCGGGAAGGACAGTCAGCTGCTGATGGTAGCGACCCAAAAAACTTGCCCAGCCGGCGGCGCGGTGGCCGCACAACACGGAGCCGGAGACGACGCGCGCATCAGAGTGGGCATATTCCGACTGAAGTAGATCCTTGGTGTTGGCGCCGAGTCGTGTACGGATAAGCCGAGGCCTTAGTGCCACCGGCCCTCCCAGAGCGATTACGCGCTCCACGCACAGCCGTCCGCTCGTAAACAACCTGCCGATCGCCGCCGTATCCTGATAGCTCACGTGCCAAACGGTTTTACTGGCAGTCACCGGATCAAGGAAATGAATGTGTGTGCCCACCAGTCCCGCCGGATGCGGTCCGGCGAACTCCGCGACCTTAATTCGCGGCGAGGGTATGACGGGTATCTCCGCTCGCGGACGCTTACACACGTGGACTGGCCCAGTGCTCAATTTTTCGATTACGGTCAGTCCGTCCTTGAAATCATCGTGACTCGCGCGCAACACGACTTCCGGATCGGGGGCCAGTGGATTGGTGTCCATGGCGGTTACGAATAGGGCGTCCGGCCGCGTCTCTGGATGGGGAACTTTATTGAATGGGCGCGTGCGAAAGGCCGTCCACAGTCCGGATTCCAGCAAATTATCCTTGACTTGTTCCGCATTCAAGCCGCCCAAGTCCGAGCGTGGATAAGAGTTGAAGGTCTCGATTTCCTCCTTCTCGTGTAGACGAATCACCACCGACTGTAGTGCACGCTTGGCGCCGCGGTTGATCGCCACGATTGTTCCGGCGCCGGGCGAAGTGTAGCGGATTTCCGGCATTTTCCTGTCGGCAAATAGAGCTTGACCGAGTCTTACCGATTCGCCCTCGTGCGTCAGCATGGTGGGTTTCATCCCTACATAGTCGTCCCCAAGCAAAGCTACCGTTGTAACCGGCCCACCGTCATAAACCGATTGTTCGGGAGTACCCGCGATGGGAATATCCAGACCTTTTTTTATAGTTATCAACATTCCATTGACTCGGCTGTCGTTAGGAATCGTCTTATCCGTTAGTAATTCTTTACGCCTTCGAACTCGTGAATTGGTGCACCCCGGAACCGGGATTCAGTGCGCCTATGGGCCGAAAAGTCCCGAACGATGGCGATACGATCGGGGGCAGGCCGTCAAGACCGTGCAACGTCGGTAGCCTTTGCCGGGGCTTGCGGGAACGCGGATGCCGGTTTTCGAGACCGTGCCAACGCCGGGTTAGGTCGACGCGCAGTCGCGCGGATCAGGGTCTGCTCTCATCGTATTCAAACAGATGTTCCTGTATGCCGTTTTTCAGCAGCACCAGCTTCTTGATACGAAAACCGACGAGTAACCCCTCTAAGACCTTCGGCGGATAACGCGCGCCCTCCCGGGTCGCAGGACCGGAAGCGTAACGAATGTGATTTTCGGACAAGATGTCGATGGTGGCCGGTCGGTCCGAAATCTTTCCGTGTTGCGACATCAGAAAATAGATCCAGGTGTTCTTCTGGCTGCAATTCGATAGTTGTGCCGTCACGATGCGGAGATTTTCTGGAGATAAATAGTCGAGATAATCCCAGGCGAGAATCAAGTCATAGCTGACGTCTCTGACGCCGCTGTGCGGCAACATGGACGCAAATTCGGATTCTGAAAGATGCCGCTGCGGCCCCGCACCAAACAACAGCGTACACAGACTGTCCGGGAAGTTGTTGTAAAACAACCGGGCCTTGTACCGACTAAAAAATCGCAGTTTACGTTCCGTCGGCGGACCTAGATCCAGAACGATGCTGCCCGGCTTCTGCTCCAGCCGCTCAGCGATGATGGGACCAATTCCGGTTCCGAGGCGTTGCGAATTATAGCGGTCCTGCGTGTCCGGGTTGTTAATGTCTAAAGCGGCGTTTGAAATGACGGCACCTTAATTGGTTGTTGAAATTCCCACACGCTTTACTTCGGCGACGGTGTCCTTATCGCCAGGCGAGGTTGCTTTCGGTTTCGCGGCCGTTTGGCTTTCTGCCATCTCCATCTCCACCGAGCCTTTGAATTTCGCACCGTCTTCCAGAACGACACGCGGTGCTTTGATATTTCCCTGAACGCGCCCCGAACTCGTAATGACGATTCTTTCGCTCGCCGTCAAATCACCGACGACTTTTCCTTCAACAGATATGCTCATGGCGTTGACATTCGCCTGTACTATGCCGTCTGAACCCACCACAACGTTGTTCTTCGAAAGGCTGAGCGTACCCTCGACCTTGCCGTGCACCACAAGGTCTTCGTTTCCAGAAATGTCGCCTTTTATTTGTATCGAAGGTCCGATCGACGCCGCTTGACGGGTTGACGGCCGACCACCAGACGGGGATGAATCGATGCGCGTTTCGCTGCTCATGACAGAGGTCTCCGATTGTGTTTCTTCGTCGCCAGTTTTTTTCCACATGCTCATACCATGCCTCCGAGGTTTCATGCAGATTGCCGTATCATAACGTTATTTCTTGTAGATTGTGACCCTGTGTCAGTCGTCCGCTCCGACGAATGTCGGCGATCGCCAGACAAGACAGCCGTCCTAATGCATCCGCCCACGGCCGATACGCCGAATTCGAGAAAACGGAGCCTTCCTGGAGGGCCATTGTGGTGCCAAAAAGCCGGCCCTGCAAGCGCAATTTCATAGCGTCGCGTCCGTCCCCGCCGACGCGTCTCGAACATGCCGGGACAACGCCGTGATGTGGAACGCGGTACCCGCCTGGAGTCGCCCCCGGGCACGCGCATGATCGAATTTCGAGTCGATTTCGGCCATGCTGTACAATGCGAAAGCGTGCACACGATGCGGAGGCATTGATATGAAAGCGATGATCCTGGCCGCCGGAAAAGGCACCCGTGTCAGGCCGTTGACCTACGAAATGCCAAAGCCGATGATTCCCATTCTGGGAAAGCCGGTGATGGAGTATCTGGTGGAAGACCTCGCCCGCCACGGTATCCAGGAGATCATGGTCAATGTCAGCCATCTTCCCGATCAAATCGAGCGTTACTTCGGTGACGGAAGACGTTGGGGAGTAAGCATTGGATATTCCTTCGAGGGGCACGTGGAAAAAGGCGAAATCGTCGGAACTCCGGTGGGGTCGGCGGGAGGGTTAAAGAGAATTCAAGACTTTAGTGGATTTTTCGACGACACCTTTGTGGTGGTTTGTGGTGACGCCCTGATTGATCTCGACGTTACCACGGCGGTGCGGCGCCACTGGCAGAAAGGCGCAGCCGCCAGTCTGTGCGTACACAAAGTACCGCAGGCGCAGGTCCCCAACTACGGTGTAATTGTGTGTGACGAGGATCAACGGATCATTTCTTTTCAAGAGAAACCTTCCGTCAACGAGGCACGATCGAACCTGGTGAATACGGGCATCTATATCTTTGAGCCCGAAATACTGGACCTGATTCCCTCCGATCAGACTTACGACATCGGAAGCCAACTTTTTCCTAGCATCATCGAACAAGGATTGCCGTTTTACGCCGTTAACGAACCATTCAATTGGATTGATATTGGCCGATTGAGCGATTATTGGGAGGCGAACCAACAGATCATGCAGGGAAAATTACGCGACGTGCAGATGCCGGGTCGAGAGGTTCAACCGGGCATCTGGACTGGTCTCAATGTGTCCGTGGAATGGGGAGAGCTAGATATCATCGGTCCGGTATATATTGGAAGCAGTTCGCGCATTGAGGGTGGTGTAAAGATTACCGGTCCGACGTGGATCGGCCACGGTTGCCACGTGCAAAGTGGCGCCGAGATCTCGCGCAGCATCTTGTTTGATTACACGCGAATATCATCGTCTGGCTGTATAAAGGATTCGGTGGTGTCCGGGCGCCATTGCGTCGATAAGGAGGGTAACGCGATACACGAAGCCGAGTCTCCCGTTGAATGGGTGGGGGACGCGCGCGCCTCGGTGAAACCCGTCGCCGTCGCAGCGACCCGGCACGGTTGACGCCGGGGGAAGATGTGGTGGGCGCGCTCGATTATGAAACCGTCCGCTGACTGAGTAGTTGGTTCACTCGGCGGACGTATACGGCCGGTTCCTTGAGGTGGGCGCCTTCACTGAGCGCCGCTTGGTCGAACAAGACGTGTACCCAATCCTTGAATTCTTGACTGTCCGGATCCAAGCCGTTGATTAGAGGATGATTCGGATTGATTTCAAGAATGGGTTTGTGTTTCGGCGCCGCTTGACCGACGGATTCCAATATTCGTTCCAAATTTGCTCCGATGTCGTTCTCGTCGGCGACCAGACACGCGGGTGAATCTGTCAAGCGCCGGCTCACACGAACATCCTTTACCTCCTGCTTCAATATTTCCTTGAATCGCTTCAACACCGGATCCAGTTCCTCTGCCGTATGCGGTTGTGCACCCTGATCGATTTCGTCCAGATCCAATGCACCTTTGGCCACCGACTTCAACGGTTTGTCGTTGAATTCAGTCAAGTGGTTAACTACCCACTCGTCAATGGGATCGGATAGAAGCAACACTTCGATGTCGTTTTTTCTAAACACTTCCAGATGCGGCGATTGCTTTGCCGCGCTGTAGCTGTCCGCGGTGAGGTAGTAGATGGCCTTCTGCTTGGCCGGCATGCGATTCGTGTAATCTTCCAGGGACACCACTTGTTTGGCGTCGTCTTGTTTGGTGCTGGCAAAACGCAGTAATCTTGCGATCGCGGTACGATTGTCGACATCTTCAATAACGCCTTCCTTGAAAACGCGACCGAATTGGTCCCAGAAAGTCTGGTATTTTTCCGGTTCTTTGTTCGAGAGACGCTTGAGCTCCGCCAGCAGTTTCTTTACCGCCCCCGAGCGGATATTTTCGATGTCTTTGTTTTTTTGCAGGAATTCGCGGGAGACGTTAAGAGGTAAGTCTGCGGAATCCACGACGCCGCGAACGAAACGGAGATAAGCGGGCATCAGATGCTGCGCGTCATCCATGATGAATATTCGACGTACGTACAATTTCACCCCGTGTCGCCGGTCCCGATCCCAGAGATCGAACGGGGCCTTCGCGGGGACAAAAAGCAATATCGTATATTCGAGCTTCCCCTCCACGCGATTGTGAATGACCGCAAGCGGTGGCTCTGGATCGTAGGACACCGTGGTGTAAAAGTTCTGGTATTCCTCGGCCGATATGTCTTTCTTGTTGCGCGTCCACAGCGCCAATCCCTTGTTGACCGTCTCCCAATCCTCTTCCGTGGGCGTTTTTTCTTTGCGCGCGTTGTCGTCGATTAGATTGGGCATCTGAATCGGCAGAGAGACATGGTCGGAATACTTGTTGACTATGCTTCGCAGCCGATGCGCGTCCAAAAAGTCCTTCTGGTCTTTGCGTAGCCACAGGGTAACGTCCGTGCCACGATTTTTTTTCACGAGTTTATCGACGGTGTAGTTTCCGCTGCCGTCCGATTCCCATCGAACCCCTTCCTCTGCCGGGAGTCCCGCTTTGCGAGTAGTCATTACGACTTTGTCCGCCACCATGAACACGGAATAAAAGCCGACACCGAACTGTCCGATCAGATTGGCGTCTTTGACTTGGTCGCCCGAGAGCGCTTCGACGAATTCCTTGGTGCCGGAGCGTGCGATGGTGCCGATGTTTTCGATTACCTCATCACGAGTCATTCCGATGCCGTTGTCCGACACCGTTATCGTCTTGTTTTTCTCGTCCACGCCGATTTTTATCGCTAATTCGGAGTCATCCTCGAACAGGCCTTTGTCGGTGAGCGCGGCAAAGCGAAGGCGATCGGCGGCGTCGGAAGAATTGGAGATTAACTCTCGGAGGAATATTTCCTTGTCGCTGTACAGCGAGTGGATCATGAGATGCAGCAACTGCTGCACTTCGGTCTCGAATTTAAAGGTCTCTGTGTCGCTCATGTCAGCTCGATGGATACAGGTGGTTGCGCTAAAAATAACGTTCTGCAGCGGTTCCGGCCTCGGTGCGCTGCCGCGTTGCGGCTGCCGAAGATGCGCTTCGTCTGCGGACAATATAGGGGGAGATTTGCGCGTTTCAAGAGCTGAACGTGCTCGTTTCGCGTTGTTCTGCAGCCTGGAGGGTGTTTTCCAGCAAAGAAGCCACGGTCATGGGCCCGACGCCGCCGGGGACCGGCGTGATCCAGGCGGCGCGCTCGCGAGCGGGCGCGAAATCTACATCACCGACTAGGGCGCCGTCCGCGAGGCGGTTTATACCGACGTCTATCACCACAGCGCCGGTCTTGATCCAGGAGCCCTCTACGAAGCGGGGCCTTCCTACCGCTGCTACCAGCAGATCCGCCGCGGC
>JBFGKR010000092.1:0-7122 GCA_041576575.1 Arenicellales bacterium
ATGCGCGCGCCGCTCCAGCCGTGGTTGGTGGTGTCGTAGAAGCGATCGAGCATGGCATTGCCGAGTTCGACCAGATCCTTGAAGTCCCCCTCCGCGGGGTCCGACACCAGGTCCACATCGACGTCGGGGGTCTCTAGTTTTCCGCCGCGGTGGGCCTGATCAAGCCGGCTGAGAATTTCCGCGAAGATGCGCGGCGGCCTGAAGCCGCGGAAAAAACCGACGTGTCGACCGTCCGGGGCGATGAAAATGAGCGCCGGCCAGCCCCAGAAGCCGTAGCGCTCACCGAGATCCGGCTGCGCTTCGGCGTCGACGTGCACGGTGACGAAACGCTCGCTCAGGAGGCGTCGAACCTCCGGGTCGGTGTAGGTCTGGTGCTGCATCTGATTGCACGCGCCGCACCATTCGGTTCCGACGTCGAGCAGGATCAACTTGTCGTCCCGTTCCGCCGCGGCGAATGCCTCCGTTCCCCACGAATACCAAAGGATGCCGGTATCGGCGGCCACAAGCGGCGACGATGCACCAAACAGGATAACTACTAGAAAACATCGCAGTGGATACATTTATTGTCTCTCCATGTGCACGGTATTAGGGCCGATCGCGGCTCGTGAGAATTGGACTGCGCGCAAGCCGGGAAGGTTTCCTCTCCGACCTCTGCAGAGGCGCGGAGTACAGGCGCCCAGCTAACAATGGAAGGTCCCGACTCGCCGTAGCAAACTGCGAAGACCGATGATAGTTAGACGATTACGGCAACGCGAATGTCGGCAAATTGAGTACGGTATTTTACAGGCGCACTCGCGGATTGTGGTGAGCCGAACCGCGGTACGGCGCCGACGACGGAAAAGCGGCGGAACTGTTTCATGCGGTCGCCGGCGCTGTGATACGGGGGGATGCGCGTCGGCTCGGGTGCCCGGGAGAGGGCCACCAGGCCGGTCTCCCGGGGCTCCCGCGTTGCTCGTATTAGTTTCCGGTTTGCGGTCGTATCTGCCCGCGGACCTCTCCGCCCGGATTGGCCAGCGTATGTACGTTGACGTAGGCACCTTCGTCGCGAAGCGTCTCGATCAGCGCGGCCAGGTTGTCGCCGCATCCCGTACCGGGAACGACGTCCGCGTCGGTGAAGCTCGCGTTGTCGATCCACTTGCCGTCGACGTCCCAGGCACGCCCTCCGCCCGGGTTACCCGCCAGCCAGACCACAATGGGGCCGTTGGCGCCGGCCTCCCCGCAGTGGATGTGCGCCATGAAAACCCGCATCCCCTCGTTGAGCCGTATCCGGTAAGTCGCCTTTCCTTCAAAGTCGTCGTAAGCGAGCCGGAAATCCCCCGAGGTGTCGGTCATGACCGGCACCGGTTCCGCGTCTCCGGTTAGGTCGGCCCGAAACTTCACTCCCGATTTGTCGGTGGCCGCCGCCGTTCCCGCAAGGCCGAGCGACAATACGGCCGCAAAACAACTGATTTGTAAGCGTTTCATTCGTGTTTTCCTCCTCCAGCGGTGCTGGTTCGTGGGTGTAGGGGCGCGCCGATGCACAGCGCAACAACGCGAGCGACCAAAGTCTTTGAAAATATCCCCCTGAATGGATGTCTGGTGTTCCCGAGCGTCGGGAACGGCGATACTTTACTATATTCGTCTGTTTTTTTGAACACACTCTCGTGCCGGTGGAAAACCACGGATCGCCCGCCGCGGGGCGTGTGGCGTCGTGGTCATCGCCGGATCCGCCTTACCCGCCTCAGAACGCCTCCGCCTCGATTTCCAAAAATGCTCGACTGATGTGTGGACCGATCCTCAGGTCGAACCCACTCCAGTTTCTGTAATCCGAAACGGCTTCTACGACCTTCGGCTTCATCTCGAAGTCCGCCAAGCCCTCCTCGTACAGCGCCTTGACGGTCTCGCGGACGGTTTGCAGGTAGACCCGGTAGCCGGTCAGAATTTCCTCCCCCCCCACCTTGCCGTGACCCGGGATGTAGAGCTTGAAGGATTTGTCGGCGATGAACTCGATCGCCGATACGCTGCCCTTGAAGCTGAAGTCGTCTTCCGTCAAACCAAGCAAGCCATTGCGAACAACGTCACCGGTGAACAAGATATCCTGTCCGACCACCTCTATCATGATGTCGTTGTCGGTGTGCGCGGGACCGGAGTGATACACTCGAAATCTCGTGTCGCCGATAGTGATCACGTCTCCGTCGTCGACCGTCTTCTCCGGTGCTACCACTCGGCCTCCGCCGGCGGTTCCTTCGGTGAGGTCGTTGATCAACGACAGCCATCGTTCACCGACGGGTCCTTCGGCCCTGCTCTTCGTGACCGAGTGTCCATAGATCACCGCATGCGGATAGGCGCGTTTGATCCCTTCGTTACCTAACCAGTGGTCGCCGTGAACGTGAGAGTTGAACACCGCAACAATCGGCGCTTCGGTGATCGACTTAACCTTCGACACGACCATTTCACCGGCCGCCGCACTGCCTCCGGGGTCAAACACGACGACGCCCTCGCTCGTGGATACGATCACCACGTTGTTGCGAAAACCGCGGTTTTGGGCGTTGGGCAACGCGAAGGGCCCGTAAATCACGTGGATCGTGTCGCTCACGCGAGTGAAGGGGTAGTCGAAATCGCCCGCCTGACTGGCGATCGGGGGCGTGCCGGCCAAGATAAAAAGAGCGGTAAGGCATTTGAATGCTAGTTTGGTCATTACTATATCCTTCCTCGAGTAACCCAAAGCACACAGCGTTCTATGGAACACCGGCCCTGCGCAGATTCTCGACCAGGCGCCGCGCCTGCGCCGCGTCCTTGATCGGCTGGGTCTTTAGCCACTCCTCGACCGCGAACTCGGGGGCCAGCGTCAAGATCTCTACGGCCTTCCAGGAAGCCTCGTCCGCTTCGCCGCCGTCTGCGTAGGCCGCGGCCAGATAGATATGGCTGAGAAGAAAAGCGGGATTCCGGTTGACGGCTTCGATTAACACCGGAATCGCCCTGTCGTGCGCACCTTGAAAGTAGAGGGACCGGCCGAGCGTCAAGAAGTATCGGGCGGGCGCGTGCGGGTTCAATCGAATCGCCCGCTGAATATGACGCACCGACTCGTCGAACTGTCCGAGATAGGCATTGATCGTCCCCAGCAGTGCATGGCTGTCGGCGGCGTTTGGATCGAGCGCGATGGCGGTCTGCGCGTGGACTTTGGCGTCCTCGAAAAGGCGCTCGATCTGCAGATACACGAACCCGCGAACAAACTGGGTCTGGGGCAGAGTATCGTTGAGCGCGATGGCCCTTTCGGCGTATTCGAGCGCCTTCCCGGCGGACCAATCGGGTCGTTCGCTCCACCCCGCGCGGTAATCCTCGACGTAAGTTAAGGCGATGCTGCCGTAAGCGCGCGCAAACAGCGGATCGAAATCGGCCGCGGCCTCGAACATGGCTCGGGACTGCGCGTTATCCTCTTTGGTGAAGCGAGAATACAACGCTTGTCCGCGCAAGAAGTAATCGTAAGCCGAATAGCTGTCGGTATATCGGCTCGCCAGACGTTTTCGCTCTTGTTCTGTGAGTTGAACCTGCAGCGCGCTGACGATTTCCTGCGTCACCTGGTCCTGCACCTTGAAGAAGTCCGTCAATACGGCGTCGAACCGCCTGGCCCACAGATGATGCCCGGTGAGCGCGTCGATGAATTGCGCGTGGATACGAACGCGATCTCCTGCGCGCTGGAAGCTGCCTTCGAGTACGTAACGGATGCCCAGCTCTTCCGCCACCTGCTGGACACGAACCGGCCGGCCCTTGTACGTGAACACCGAGTTTCTCGCGATTACAAAAAGCTTGGGAAGCTGGGACAGAGACGTGATGATGTTTTCCGTGAGGCCGTCACCGAAATATTCTTGCGCCGGATCGCCACTCATGTTGTTGAAAGGTAATACCGCAACGGACGGCTGCTCCGGCAAGGCGTACGCCATACGCGCCAGCGATGCCGGTTCGTCGGTCACATCCCGCGGTTTAACCCAGACGAACACTCCGACTGAGATAGCGACCATCACGATTGCCCCGAGCGCGCCCGGCAACCACCGACGGTTCGTGGACTCCTGCGATACGACTCTTGCGGGCTCCGCCGTCGGCGGAGGCAAGGCGGCACCGGGTTTGGGTCGCACACGATACACGCGAATCGGCTGAGTGATGTTCTTGACTTTCTGATTACCGAGGTCGTCCCAGTCAAGAGGTACTTTGTTTTCAGTGGCCGTGTGGACCGCCTCGGAGACATAGACGGCGCCGGGTTCTGCGAGACCTTCCAATCGCGCCGCTACATTCACACCGTCTCCATAGATGTCGTCGCCGTCGACGATAACGTCCCCCAGGTTGATCCCTACCCGGAACTCGATGCGTCGGTTGTCGGCTTCAGTCCGGTTGCGGTCGGCCACACCCTGCTGAAACACAATCGCGCAGGTTACCGCTTCCACGACACTGGGGAATTCGACGAGCGCACCGTCACCTATGAGCTTCACGACGCGGCCGTGATAGGCATTGATCGTGGGGTCGATGAGTTCTTGACGGAGGGCCTTGAGGCGTGCGAGTGTCCCGGCTTCGTCGTGCTCCATCAGCCGACTATAGCCAACGATATCCATCTGGAGAATCGCGGCCAATTTGCGGGATAGATTAGCCTCTTCCATCGCCACCGAGTACGCCGGAAGGGAGTCCGGATGACACCAAACTATACAAGGTTACGCCCGAGATTGGCAGACGGCGGCGCGGTCAAACAGCGGAATTGAAAACAGCGAGGACCTTTCGATTTTTCAAGTCGGGCGCGTCAACGGCGCATGGTTGCATGCGGGGCGCACGGCGTTGCCTCTTGAAATTGCCGAATGGAACGCAACCGGCATATACGTACTTGAAAACGTTCGAGACAGTTACTGCGCCGCC
This sequence comes from Arenicellales bacterium, assembly GCA_041576575.1. Lineage (GTDB taxonomy): Bacteria > Pseudomonadota > Gammaproteobacteria > Arenicellales > JAANXG01 > CALZGZ01. The sequence goes on from JBFGKR010000092.1 coordinate 4,879, forward strand.
GCCGACAAGCTACGTCGCCTTCTTCGTGTCCGGCGATCTCAAGGGCCGGCCGGGTCGCGCCTGAGGCATGCATCGACAAATCCAGGCTAGACAGAACGAGAAGCTCCAGTAATCCACTCCAGTCGACCAAGGCGACTGCGCCTTGCGCCGAATCTAGACTTGAACCGCACGTCGAGCCGCTTCGAGTCGTAGCCACAGCAGAGTCGTCCGCCGCAATCCCGGCTTTACGCTCGTAAAGGTCCGGGGCATGCCGGTTCGTGCCGGCGAGCGGACAGCTATTCGACCACGTTCACCATCCAGGAGACGCCGAATCGATCGGTGAGCATCCCGAAGCACGGCGACCAGAACGTCTTCGCGAGCGGCATCTCCACGTTCCCGCCGTCGGACAGCGCGTCAAAGAAGCGCCTGGCCTCGCTCTCGTCGTCCGCAGCGATGGAGAGTGAAAAGCCCCTGAATTCGGCCCCCCCTTGGCAGCGGCCGTCGGAGGCCATGACGGTGGTGCCGCCAATCTGAACCGTCGCGTGCATGATTTTTTCTTCCGCCCCGGGGGGGCAAGCCTCGGATTCGGGACTGTCCTTGAAGCGCATGAGAAAAGTCACTTTCGCGCCGAGAGTGTCGCAATAGAAATTGAGCGCTTCCTCACAACGGCCGTTAAAAAAAAGATAAGTTTCGACCTGCACGGCATTCCTCCTCGGTGATTACTGGTTCGCTGTGTCGAACTTTCGAGAGCATAGTGCGCGCCGCCGCTGATGTCGGTGCAAAAGCTCGGCCGGACGCATCGCACTGGAATAATGTCCATTTGTAACGCGCGCGTTTCTGACCGGCCGACACGGTCATTGGCACATCGTGTCTGGGAGCATCAACTAGACTAAATCTCTGTCGTTTAACTCAATCGGCTTTCCCGCTATGAAGTCAACCGGGACCGAGACGTGATCATGGACGGTTTTCCACTTGCCGTCGATTTTTCTATAACAGACGGTCGTGCGCACCCAGGTCTTCGCACCAGGCCCCGGCGGATTCTCACCACAGAGGCGTGCGTGGCAATGCACAATGGCGAGGTTTCCCTCCACATGTAGCGAGACGTCTTTCCTTTCGATTTATTTTGCGTCGCCGAAATACGAAGAACAGCTTTCCCACAGTTCCTTGACATCTTGCTTTCTCCTTAGCTGAGTTCCCACATCAAAGACTCTCGCGTCGTCGCTGTAATCACGAACCAATCCGTCGGAGTCCATATTGTAAAGGGCGCTTGACCAGGACTCGATCAAAGCGCGTATTTCAGCTTCGTCAATTGCATCGTTCGTATATGGACCGGACATCCGATGCGCCCTCTTCCCCTACGTGCGCTTACTCGTCAACGACCACCTCAAATCCGCCGTATATCATTCTTTGACCGTCAAACGGCATCGGATTCCTGTCCGGTTTCAAACGCGGATCTTCCATAGATTTTTTCATACCCTCGTCTCTCGCCTCACGTGAAGGCCAGAGAATCCAAGAGAAGCATACGGTTTCATCGTCTTTGCGTTTTACAGCCATCGGAAACGAGGTAATTTTTCCTTCAGGAACGTCGTCCCCCCAGCACTCGACCAAATTTTGCGCTCCGTGCTCTTTGAATACGACCGCGGCGTCTCTGGCGTACTTTATATAGACATCTTTGTTCTTCGTCGGTACGGCAACAACGAATCCGTCTATGTAAGACATGATATTTCCCCATTGTGATAGTAACTTTGTCGACTAAATCTTAATTCTATTTCGGTGAGTGGCAAAACTGGATGCACGTGCGCGGTTCGCGCAGTGGCAGGCCGGGCGGCGCTGGGCAAAGAATAGCCGCTCGGCGTATTTCGATTGGATCGAAAGGCCGCTGGGGGGTCTTTGATTACAGCGACTATTAGCGGCACCAATCGTCCTCATTAGGATTACTAATGTACCCCCGGCGGCGCTAATGCTAGATTAGCACTGCGAACTTTCTGTGCCCCGCGTCAATGCGATGCCCCAGGCATATCGGTGCATATATCCGGCGCGGCGGCGATAGGCAAAACAGCACAAGGCGGGAGAAATCGATGAAAATCTGCGTAGTGGGAGCGGGTGCAATTGGCGGTTTCATGGCGGTGAGATTAGCGCTGACGGGACAAGAAGTATCGATCATCGCGCGCGGTCCTCATTTAGCGGCGATCAAGGAGCGCGGACTGAAACTCATCCAGGAGGGCGAGGAGTACGTAACCCGGGATATAGTGGCGACCGACCGCC
>JBFGKR010000093.1:0-7070 GCA_041576575.1 Arenicellales bacterium
AGGGCGCCGGATATGCCGGCCCCGTCCCCGGCTATTGCGATTCCCTCGACCGTAGTCTGGCCCCACGAATCCGTGATCGCTTGCCAACAGAGTTGCGCCTCGTTCCATATGTGCCGGCAACCGATGGAGTACGACAGGTTGACGTTGGGCACCACACCTTGATGCAGAAAAACCTGGTCGGCCGCAATGCGCTGCCAATCGCGGCCTCGCCGATACTCGACCGCGGAAACCGAGTCTTCGCCCAGTATTCGTAAATCCCTCACCCCACGGATCAGCGGCACACCCGCCTTTGTTATCCCGCGTATCAATTGCATCCCTCTCAGGAGATAGTGCGGCGCCCGCAGCGCGCCGGCGAGATGGCGAACGGCGCGTAAGTAGTTGGACCTCGGTGTGGTGTCGAGCACCGCTGTCACAGAGACGCCGGCTTGCAGATACTGCCACACGACCAGATACAGCAACGGGCCGGTGCCGGCGAACACCGCATTTTCGGCCGCCAGAGCCGCGGACTTGAGAAGAACCTGCGCGCCGCCTGCAGTCATCACCGACGGCAAGGTCCAGCCGGGGAGCGGGAACGGGCGTTCCAGAGCGCCCGTGGCCACGATGATTTGATCTGCCGTGATCAACAACGCGACCCCGTCAACCGTTACCCCGATCTCGCGCGTCGGGGAGACCTGCCATACCGTTGCGCCCGGGAAATAATCGGCGCCGCAATCCCGCAGGCGTTTCGTGAGTTCCGAACCCCGCCGATATTCCGGTCCAAATATTGCGCGATCCAGCGAAGCGGGAGTCTCAACAGCACGGTAGATTTGTCCCCCCGGCGCCGGTTGTTCGTCGAACAAGACCGTCGTTGCGCCGCACACCGCGGCTTTGGCCGCCGCGGCCATCCCCGCCGGACCGGCGCCGACGATCGCCAGTTGGTAATGGCTCTTCACTCCAACGGGTCCTGTTCCGCAGTGTCTTCCGGGCCGATGTGAGCGACCCCATGCTGGCGTTTAATCAACATACCCTCGCGGACGAAGGTCATACACGCCTGCTGATTGGGCTCACCATCGATCACCACCAGACATTCGAAACATACCCCCATCATACAAAACGGACCGCGAGGCTCCCCGGATACCGGCGTCGTCCGGCAACTCCTGATACCCTCGGCGAGTAGCACCGACGCAACCGTTTGTCCCCGCGGCGCTGCAACTTCTTTACCCTCGAAGATCACCTTAACGCAGTCACCATCCGGTGCGCCGATTTTAGTGAACACGAAACCTCCCCGCGCCGAAAGCGCCGACTTCCCTCGGCAGCGCCCCCTCGGCGATCCACCGGGGCAAGTCGAACGCGTGGATAGGTGCGAGCGTAATGCCGCTGTGCGCGGAGGCGCAAAAGGCGCCTGGACAGGACTTGGATTGATCGTATATCGGCATACCGTCGGGAGTCATCACCCTCAGCGCTCCCCAGGCGCGCACTACCCGGGCGCGCCCCAGAAACGGAAAGGCTCGAGTGGCCCGGCGCGCGATCTCCGCCATAATGTCCGGCCGCGTTCCATCGTCGAACCCCACGTCCTCGTGCGAATCGCCCATGAGCACGCTTCCCTCGGTTGTCTGACGCACGTGAAGAGTCGGTATAGGCAGAAAGGATCGCAGCTTCTCCGAAACCAGGATTTGTCCTCTTTGCGGGTAAACCGGTAGTCGCAGCCCAACGTCTGGCCCGAGTTTAGCGTTGGCGAGGCCCGCCGCAAGCACGATTTTTTTTGCACGAACGGTTTCGTTTCCGGCGTCCAGATCAAATTCTCCGGCACGCGGCCGTATGCTGCGTACCGGCGCGTTGATGAGGCTGCGGCCGGCGCGCCTGCGAAACCCGGTATGGAGCCCGCGCAGAAGAAAAAGCGGATTCGCGTGACCGTCCAACGGCGAAAAAGACCCGCCGGCGACATCTTTGCCCAATCCCGGGAGCAGTTCCGACAGCGCTCGGTGGTCCAACATTTCGTATTGGAACTGTCCTTTGGTCTCGACCTGCAGCTGCTTCATGAGAATCGATCGTTCTGAAAATTCCTCGTGTCCGAGACAGACGTGCACGCCACCCTGCCGACTGTAGCCGATGTCGAGACCGGCGAGCGCTCCGACCTCCTCGGACAATTTGGGCCAGTTGTCCGCGGACCGCCTCGTCAGGCTTGCATAAGCTTGACAACCGACGCCCTTGCCCTGAACCCAAACCAGACCGAAATTTCCGCGCGCCGCGCGAAACGCGACGTCTCCTTCGTCTATGAGAACCGTGTCGAGCTGCAGATCAGCAAGCCCGTAGGCAATCGCCGCGCCGACCATACCCCCACCGACGACTGCCGCGTCGCAATTCAGCATGGCGGCTTAACGCCCTTGGCCCACCAATATTTTGTCCAGACCGTAGAAACGATCTAGCAATAGCATAAATATAAGGGTGATAAAGATGATCACTGCCGACAATGACGAAATGAGGGGGTCTATCGTCTCGGTAATATGCTGAAACATACGCACCGGTAGTGTGGTCGTGCTCGGTGAAGCAACAAAAATCGTCATGGTGAGTTCATCGAAGCTGGTGATGAAGGCAAGCACCCAGCCTCCAGCGATGCCCGGAAGTATCAAGGGCAAGGTTATGCGCCGGAATGTCACCCACGATGACGCGCCGAGGGAGACGGCGGCCATCTCCGCAGACCGGTCCATACCCGTGACCGAAGCCAATACCAGACGAAGACTGTAAGGCATGATTATGATGACGTGGCAGAGGACGAGTCCAACAAAGGTTCCGTTCCAGCCGACTGCGGTGAGAAATCGCAGAAACGATACACCCAGCACCACGTGGGGCACCATCAAGGGCGACAAGAAAAATGCGGTCAGTCCTCCACGCCCCGGGAAGCGGTGTCGGGCCAGTGCCAGGGAGGCCGGGATTGAGATCGCGAGCGCAATCGTCGCCGATGCCAGTCCAAGGTAGATGCTGAGCCAGAAGGCGTCGATGAAGTCGGGATTGTCCAGAATGGCGCGAAACCACCGCAGCGAAAAGCCATCCGTGGGCAGCGAGAGATACCCTTTCGACGTAAAAGCGACCAGACACACAATTACCAGCGGCGCCAGAATAAAGACGATGAACAGCGTGTGAAATGCAAGCGCGATGGTACCATTTTTACTCATTTGAATGCCTGCGCATATTTTCTCTCAATCACTTTGTTGTAAGAGGCGATGATGATCACATTCGCGATGAGCAACAGCACCGCGATGGATGCGCCGAGCGGCCAGTTCAAGGTGTTGAGGTATTCGTCGTAGGCGGTGGTGGCCACAACCTTGAGGCGACGGCCTCCCAGAATGGCGGGGGTTGCGAAAGCGCTTGCAGTCAGGGCAAAAACTATCAGGCAACCCGACAACACACCGGGCATCACTTGGGGGACCACGATGCGTCGTAACACGGTAAATTGGGATGCACCCAGCGACATCCCAGCCTGCTCCACGGCGGGATCCAATTTCTGTAACGAAGCCCAGACCGAAAGCACCATGAACGGGATCAGCACGTGCACCAGCGCTATAATCACGCCGGTGGTGGTAAAAATCAGATGAATCGGCTCTTCGATGAGCCCGGCACCCAATAAGGCTTCGTTGATGACCCCGCTGTCTCCGATCAAGAGCGCCCAGCCCAGCGTGCGCACCACCACTGAGATCAGCAAAGGTCCGAGGATCGCCAGCATGAAAAGAGATTTCCAGGGGTTGCGCATGCGGTGAAGGATGTAGGCTTCCGGGGTACCGAGTACCGCGCAGAGCAGCGTCACGGCGACGGAGATGCCAAACGTCCTGAGAAAGACTTCGTGAAAGTATTCGTCGGTAACGACCTCTAAATAATTGTGAAAACCGAAATCGGGTTGGATGCCTTGGTAGAAATCGAAGCTGTTGAAGCTCAGTAAAAACGTCATCCCGAGCGGCGCCATGAAAAATCCAAAGTACAGAAGCAACGCGGGGGAGCTGAGTAGATATGGTGGGAGGAGTCGGCGTCTCGCGGTAGGTTCAGCCATTATTCATCTCCCCCAGCAGCACCCTGATACCGTCCACCGACCAGGAAACACCGACCTCCTCCCCCTCCTTTGCGCTTTTCTGTCCGGTGTTTTGCTGCGTCACCAATAGATTGCCAATCGGGCTCTGCACCTGATAAACCCAGTGGTTGCCGAGAAAAATCCTTGTTATCACCCGACCTCGCAGCGCGCCGTCTTCCGGCGCCGTTAGATGCAGTTTTTCGGGTCGGACGGACACCTTCACGCGGTCATGGAGCGCAACGTTCGCATTTCGGGCTTCCATTTCCGCCTCCCCGATCTGCACCTTAATCTTGTCTCCATTGCGGGCCACGACCCGTCCTTCAAGAAGATTGGTCTTGCCGAGAAAATTAGAGACAAAGAGATCTTCCGGGAACTCGTACGCGTCGTAGGGGGCTCCGACCTGAACCAAGCGGCCCTCGTTCATGACGGCAACGCGGTCGCTCATGGACATCGCTTCCGACTGGTCGTGGGTCACCAAGATGGTGGTCGTCCCCACCTTCTGCTGAATGGACCGTAATTCGATTTGCATGTCCTCGCGAATCTTGGCGTCCAGTGCCGACAAGGGCTCATCGAGCAGAAGCACCTCGGGTTCGATGACCAGGGCCCGGGCCAGCGCGACGCGTTGCCGCTGCCCCCCGGAGAGTTCTCTTGGAAAACGCTCTGCAAAATCCTGCAGGTGGACCAGCTCCAAGGTCTCCATGACCCGCCGTTTTCGTTCCTCCCTGGGGACCTTACGCATCTCCAAGCCGAAACTCACGTTGCCCGCCACCGGCATGTGGGGGAACAACGCATAACTTTGAAATACGATGCCGATGCCCCGCTGACTCGCCTTGACGTCCGTCATGTCTTTGCCATCGATGATGACACGACCCTGGGTCGGCTCTTCGAAGCCGGCGATCAAGTGCAAAGTGGTCGTCTTGCCGCAGCCGGACGGCCCCAGCAACGAGACGAACTCTCCCTTCTCTACGCTCAGCTCGACGTTATCGACGGCGGCAAAGTCTCCGTAACGCTTTACCAGGCCCTCGAGACGTAGAAATGACATATTTGATCGCGAACAACCGAGCAATCAGGCGGGGGCGCGGCGATTCCGCGCCCCGCTCGATTCGCGCCTAGCGCTCGACCTGCCGGGTCCAGCGCTTGGTCCAGTCGGACCGGCTTGGGTTGATGGTGTTCCAGTCTACGGCGACGAGATTGTTGATCTTGTCCGGGCCATACGGCAGTTTCTCGCCCAATGCTTTGTCGAGAACCGTCTTCTGGTTCGTGGGCCCCCAACCCTTCACTTCCGCGATCTGTTTCTGAACGTCCGCGGACAGCATATATTGAATGAGCTTCTGCGACAGATCCGCCACATCGCTCCCAACCACTGGACAAGTCGCGATCATCAAAGCGATCCCGCCTTCCTTGGGATACACAAAGTCAACCGGGAAACCGGTGTCGGCCAGTGACTTCACGCGCCCACTCCCCCACACGGATAGCGCAATTTCGTTGCTTTGAAACAGCTCCGACATCTTGCCTGAGGACGGTTCAAAGGTCAGGACGTTCGGACCGACCTCTTCGACAAAGGACTTGAACCCGGGTTCGATCGCCTTTTCTCCGCCTCCGCGCAGGCGGGCCATCATGACCAGCGCGTGCAAACCGTAGGTATTGGTAATGGGCGGCACCACGATTTTTCCCTTCAAGTCGGAATTGGTAAGGTCTTCCCAAGAGCTTGGAGTCGCCCATCCGTTCTTAGCGAACATATCCTTGTTGTAGGCGAGGCCCGTGACCACGAATCCGACGCCGACCGCCTTTGTGGTCCCCATCTTCGCAATGTCATAGATGTCCGTGAAGATCGCGGCGTCTTTTATGTCGTCGCAGAAACCGAGCGCCACGGCCTGATACATCGGCCCGTCGTCCAAAAACACGACATCCAGTTCTTGATTGCCTTTCTGGGCTTGGAGCTTTGCCAAGGTTGTCGTGGAATTTCCCGGTACGTACACCACCTTCACATTGTTTGCTTGTTCGAACGGCGGAAGGATCTTCTCCTTCATCAGTTTCTCCGTGGATCCACCGTAAGCTCCAAAATAAAGCGTCTGCTGCGCGGTGGAAGCGGTCGACAGGGTAAGACCAATTAGGAAACAGCCGCCGAGCAGGACGGTCTTTTTCATTAGTGTCTCTCCTTTGGTTGTTGGATAAGTATCGTTTTGTTGCAACGACTTTCGATGAACACGTGGAAAGCTAACACATCAAAAATATGACTTCTAATACTTTTTCGGCTATTCCATGCGAAATGACAAAGGGAATGGATATTTGGTGGACATTGACAACAATAGATTGCTCCATTGAATCCCATTGATGCTCATTTTCGTTCCCAGATTCGTGCTCCATCCCGATACACCGCCCTGATGCGATGAAACGGTACGCTGTGTTCGTAACCGTCCTCGTCGAGGTAGTGAAAGAAGTAGCGATCCTCCGGATCAAACACGATCGCGCGAAAAGACAGGCGAATCAGCGACGCTTCCACACGGTCGCAAAACTCCAGCTCGAACTCGCCGCGGCCGAAGTCCGGATCCCAGCGGATGCGCGCAAGTAATTCATGGATCGGTTGCACGGCGGCAATCGGTATTTATTCTATTTCCGAAGGTCTTAAAACTTCTCGAACGTCCGTCTGTCCCCTTATAGGAGTCCTCCTTATTCTAAGCGGTATCGCCTTCAAAAGGAGAAAAGACATGGCAACATTGAGCGACAAGCAACTGGAAATGTGCACGACCAGCAAATGGGATTTCTCGGATCTGCGGGCGTTGTTCATTAACTGCACGTTGAAGCGCTCCCCGGAGCTTTCGCACACGCAGGGTCTCATCGACATATCCAAAGCTATTCTGGAAAAGAACGCCGTCTCGGTCGAGGTCCTGCGCGCGGTGGACTACGACATCGCTTACGGCGTGTGGCCGGATATGACCGAGCATGGCTGGGAAAACGACGCGTGGCCCGCCATTCTCGACAAGGTGATGGCATCGGACATCCTCGTCGTGACCACCCCCATCCGGTTGGG
>JBFGKR010000094.1:0-7045 GCA_041576575.1 Arenicellales bacterium
CGACGACGAGCCCGATCTGCAGATGCTGGTGACGCAGGGCCTGCGCGTAAAGTTCGGCGTGCAGAACGCCGGCACGCTGCTGGAACGCATAGGATTCGACTACGGCATATCGGCGAACGGCACGGTGTTCGACCCCGGTTACTGGTACGTCACAACGCAGGAAGCCCAGTGGGTCGGGTGGGTATTCAATAAACTGGGGGCCGAGAACATGGACAACATCTACTTCGGATGGGTCAATGGAATTCCCAATCCAGCCATCAACCCCGCGGACTGGATGTCCCTGGCGCTGATCGGCGGAGCGGCGGTAATGGCCCTGCTCCACAACGAGTTCAAGTTCAAGAAGCCGACTCTCGAGCTCGCCATCTGGGCAATGATCGGCGGAGCGTTGATGGGCATCGGTTCGCGTCTGGGGCTCGGTTGCAACGTCGGTGCGTTTTTCGTCCGCGTTGCGCAAGGCGATACCTCGGGGTGGTTGTTTGGATTGGGAATGATCGGCGGCGCCTATATCGGCGTCAAGTTTTTCAACTGGTGGACGGAACGACGCATGGCAAAGGAGTTTGCCTCCTGCGATTTGTAGCCATTGCGGCCTGATACCAAGAGGAGAGACATCATGAAGTTTGCGAAGCGCGACGACGGCGTATACGTTCTGGACGTGAAGGGCTACGTGTGCCCGCACCCTCAGATATACACCAAGAAGGCGCTGTCCAAGGTGAAGCCCGGCGATGTAATCGAGGTCGTCTTCGACAACCCGTCGTCCGGTGAATCCATTGCCGCCATGTGCGAAACGACGGGCGACGAAATCATCGACAGGAAACAAGAGGGCGGACAATTCATCTGGGACATCGAAAAGGCATAGCGCGCAATGGTAGTCAACAACCTATGGGCGGCATGTAAATGAAAAATGCTCTGTGGACGGTGAACGTGATGGTGGCGGGATTCATTGGATTCCTCATCGGATACAGTCTCTCGCCCATGATCGAAGTGGGCTTGATCGGCGGCAAGCCGGAGGAGGCGGGGATCAACACCGAAATGACCGAGGATATGCAGGAGTATTACTCCAAGCTCAGGGGCGAAGATTGAGCGGCGCGCAACGCCGCTATGAATATCACACGAAAAGAGGCAGGTACGTTGAGAACTACTTACTGGATCGCGCTTACAGTGGGAGTCGCGTGTGTGGGATCGCTGCTGGGCTACGTCGCGTCCTCTCAAACAGGGGTCGAGCCGGGGTTTTTCGAGTTGCCGGAAGCGGGCGGCTATGGGGCGGCGGCAGGCGGGGGCGGAGCCGGCGAGGCGGTTTCCAGCGAGATGGAGGAATACTACAAGAAGCTGCTGGAATAGCCGAGCGAGAGAGACGGCGGAATTGCGCTCTGCGCATGACTCGGTCGCGGTGGCCGCATTGCAAGGATACGACATGAAAACTACCAGACACTCGATGACCGACGCCGCCGAGGCGTCGGACGGCCCGAGGCACCCGCTCGTGCTCGATCCGTTGTCGTCGCCGACGAGGGTCGAGCACGCATGAAATGTTCGTTAGTCATTCCCGCGTGGCGGTCGGAGGATCTGTTTCCCGCCAAAACCGCCGGTTTTCAGATCAATTACTGGGAACCCTTGGGCACCCTGTATGTGGGCGCTGCCCTGCAACAGACGGGACACGAGGTCCAGTTCTTGAACGGCGCGTTTCTCTCCCACGAGGCGCTCCTGGACGACTTGGAGGCGTTCCGGCCGGACTTCGCCGGCATCTATTCGACCACTTTTGGATGGCCGAGGGCGGTCGCTACCGCGGAGGCAATCAAGTCCCGGAACGCAAACGTATTTATATGCGTCGGCGGACCGTATCCCATTGCGAACAAAGAGCGGTGTCTGGTGAACGGGGGACGCCACATCGACGCCGTAGTCACCGGGGAGGCCGAGGTCACGGTGCCCGAGCTGGTCGCGCGCTTGCAGCAGGGCCGCAACCCCGAGGGCGTTCTCGGCGTCGCCTACAGGGAGGATGGCGGGGTCGTTTGCAATCCTCCGCGCCCGCTGATCGAAAACCTCGACGCGCTGCCTTTCCCCGCACGGGATCTGTTGGGAGATCCGCGCCGCTGCGTACCGCCGCCGGCGACCTATCGGCGCCAGCCGGTAGCGGTCGTGCTGACGTCGCGGGGCTGCAGCCGCCGCTGTATCTTTTGTTTCCTGATAGACCGTGAACGCCGTAGCGGTGTGCGCGGCGTCCGTTTTCGCAGCATCGGCAACGTAGTGAGCGAGATCGAACAGTGTCTGAAGATGGGTTACCGCGAGATCAAGTTCGTCGACGACAGCTTTGCCGCCGATTACCAACGCACCATGGCGCTGGCGGAGGAAATCCGAGCCCGACGACTGGATTTCACATGGTTTGCCTCCGCATGCGTAAACCAAGTGGACAAACCGCTGCTGCGTGCGATGAAAGACGCCGGATGTTGGGCGATTCTTTTCGGCGCCGAGAGCGGAGTGCAGAAAAATCTCAATACCCTGCGCAAGGGCATAACCCTGGAACAAACGCGTGCGGCGGTCCGCGCCGCCAAAGAGGTCGAGTTGAAGGTGAGCACTCCATTCCTATTCGGAATACCGGGCGAAACCTACGAGGACGGTATGAAGACCATCGAATTCGCCGCCGAACTTGCGCCGGACCTCGCGAACTTTCACGCATTGACCGCATTTCCCGGGACCTTCCTACACGAAAACGTCAATAAATACGGAACGCTGTCCGACGACCTCACCGACTACAGTTATCAAGGCGCGGCCTTCGTGCCTTACACAATGAGCCGCGAACAGATTCAAGATCTGCGTCAAGAGGCGCTCCGACGTTTCTATTCGCGCCCCTCTTTCCTGCTCAAACGGCTGGTTCAGATGCGTAATTGGGACGATTTTAAAATCGCGATGAAGGGATTACGAGGTCTGTTCTGGCTTTGGACCTCGAAGCAACTGTTCAGACGAAAAATCATCTTGCGGCGCGCTTGACGTGCCGGTATTCGCGCAACAGCTTCGGATAAAGAGCGGCGTTCAACAATATGTTCGTCATGAAGTTGCATTCGTGACTGCAGTAACATTCCTTGTTTGCGATCGACTTTAACGTGCGGCGCGCGCGGCGCGTTCGACACACGGCGTTGATGTCGTAGTTGTGGTCTCGAACGTTGCCGAAACTGTCGCTGCGAATCTCGCATGGAAAGAGTTCCCCGGTTTCGGTGAGCACCAGATTCGCCCTGCCCGCGTAACATTCGATCAGACGCCGCTGCGTCTCCATCGTGTCGTGGATGAGTCGCCGCTGCAGAACGTCTTGTGCCGCCTTGAGGCGCGCGCCGCGGAAGCGATACGTGCGTCCCTCGGCGCACATTGCCTCCAATCGCGCGGCGGCTTTGCGATACTTCAAGAGGTCTACGTCCTTATATGCCGCATCGAGGAGGTCGCCGCGCGCCAGCGAGATGGTATGCACCCGAACGCCGTGCATGGCATCGACAAAATCGATGATCGCGTCCATGTGATCCTGGTTCTTGGAAAGGAACACCGTGTTCACGCCGAGCTCGAAATTCGGGTATGCGTCCAGCAGCGTGCGTAAATCTTGATAGGTCTCCATGGTCTTGTCGAAGCTTCCGGGGGTATCGCGCAAGCGGTCGTGGTCTTCGTACAAGCCGTCGATGGACAGTTTTACCGTGATCACGCTCTTTGGGCAGCGTTGCAGAATCTGCTCGGTTCGTTGCCTGATAAGTTCCGGCATCAATCCATTCGTAGGATAGAGCATGATGGCCGGTCGGTTGATCCGATAGAATACGTGGCTGATCTCGATCAGCTCCTTGCGCAAATAGACCTCGCCCCCGGAGAACGCCAACCACAGCAGGTTCTTCAAGGACCGGGACACCCGTTTGATTTCTTCCAGATTCAGTTCCTCCGTGGCGTCATCGGGCGCATGCTCGCTGCGGAGGTAAAAGCAATAAGGGCAGCGTGCGTTGCATCGGCGGGTGACGAAGAATGTGAGCTGTATGGGCCGATGTTTCCAAAGGACCGAGGGCCAGTGCCGCCAAGGTGAGTACATGAACATGTTGTCTAACTACCGCGCCAGTATCGGATCGCGCCGGCAACCCCGCCGAGCCCCACGGGCAAAGGATACAGCAACAGATAATATAGCATTGCGCCGCACGCAAACAACGTCCCGCCGCTCCGGTAAAACGTCAACAGCAGCCCCCTATTGATCCAGACGTTGAAGACCTGCATCCCCGCGGCCAACCACAACCACGCGCTCCCGCCGGACGCGAAAAAAAGCAACAAGTTGAGCCAACTCAGAACATACAGTGCCACGTTGGATTTCAGCTCCATCGAAGCGGTGCCGGAATCCTTCATCAAATACCTCTGGCCGATGGAATATCTCGTCCAGTACATCGATTTGCGAAAGGCGTTGCGCAACGAACGCGAAAGCGAGAAGTTGAAGATATGACCGACCTGAATATCGGGGTCGATCATCAGCGTTATACCTTGCCGACGCATGCGGTGGCTCAGCTCAACGTCTTCTAATATCGGGCGAATCAAGCCGGAAAACCCTCCGCTTAGACGGAAGGTGTCCGCCCGCATCGCCATGGCGTGCGTGGCCACGTAGTCCGGGTCGTCGGCGCGCTTTGTCTCGAAGTAATTGATAAAAGCCGACTGAAAATGGCTGAAGAAGCTGTCGTCCGCGGCGCGCAAAGTATAGGTGCCGCCGACCACCGCCGGCGACCTTGCCGACAGCAGGTCGTCGCAGGCCCGGGCCACTGCGTCTCCCCTCAATAAACAATCGGCGTCGGTAAAGAACAGAACCTCGCCGCGGCCGTGCCGTGCGCCTTCGTTGCGTGCTTCGCCGGCGCCGACGGGATTGCCCAGCCGCACGAGTCGGCAGGAAAACCGCTGAATTACGCGCGCAGAGTCATCCTCGGAGCAGTCGTCCACCACGACGACCTCGAAATCGGGATGTTGCGACGCTAGTGCGGCGCGCAGGCACGCGTCGATGGTGTCGGCGCCGTTGCGATTTGGGATGACGATCGAAACGCGCGGCGTTCTCGAGCCATCTTGCGACCCGGTCATGGATGTGTGCTACGCCCGCCGCCGGCGCGGGAACCGGAATCCCGATCGTTGAACGGAACGGCGGAAAAGCGAGCGACCAAATGATGCATATGAATCATTTCCACGTGACAGCTACAATAGTACAAATTAACAGGTAATAGAAAATGGCTGGGCATTCCAGCTTATTCACAGAGTCTCTTGGAGGGCCATGTTATGAAGGTAGGTATGAATAAGAGCGCGCGATCACGAATCGTCGGCTGCGCGGCGTTGGGGCTGCTCGTTTTCGCTTGGGGGTCCGGCCCTGCAGCGGCCAAGTGGGCGAATTCGGATCTGCTGCTCAGCGCGGAGGCACTCAACGCCAACGTCGACAAGTCGAACTGGGTTGTCGTCGATTGCCGCAGCTTGAAGGACTACGCGAAAGGGCACATCCCCGGCGCCATCAGCTTTGGCGATCGCTGTAAGAAGGCCCTGCGCGACGCCACCGCCAGGGTGTTCCGTGACAGTGAAAAGTACGAAAAACTCCTGGGCGCCGTCGGCATCGGCAACGACACGCATGTCGTGTTTTACGGCGGCGATCTGGGAACGCTGTTGGACGCCACGGTCGGTTTTTGGATCATGGAATATCTCGGGCACGACAAGGTGCACGTCTTGGACGGTGGAGTCGACGCCTGGCGTAAGGCCGGCTATCGCCTCGACAACAAACTCGTGAAGAGGGACCCGACGACCTTCAAGGCGAACGTCGTAGCCGGCCGATATGGCGAAACCAGTGAGATTCTGCAGATCGCCTCCGGCGAAGTGAAAAATCAGCTCGTCGACTCTCGTACTAAGAAAGAGTTTGATGGAAAAGACATACGGGCAATCCGCGGAGGTCATGTCCCCAACGTGACCGTCAACGTTTCCCATATAGACACGCTGAAAAAGGAGAAGAATGCGAAGACCGGCAAGATGGAACCGGTCCCATACCTCGACGCGGATGCCGCCGAGAAGGCCTTTGGAGCGCTGGACAAGTCCAAGCGCACGCTGGCCTATTGCCAGACCGGAACTCGTTCGACGCTGACGTATCTTCAGCTGCGGGCTCTGGGATTCAATGACGTCGCTAATTGGGACGAGTCCTGGCGCGTATACGGCTCACAGATCAGCTATCCCGCGGCAAACGAGCAATGGTTCAACTTCGCCGGCTTGAACAATAAGCTCAAGTCACTGGAGAAGAAGGTGGCGCAGCTTGAAAAGAAATCGGAAAGTGGTAAATAGCCGCTCCTTGCTCTGGATTTGAAAATTACAACACGGAACACAGGCCGGGGCGCTCGCCCCGGCCTTTTTTTACCACCACGCAATTCCAAACGGCGCAAAACAGCTCCGGCGCTGCGGGATCGGGTGTGCGCACAGTTGGCGCTTGCACGGAGCGCGTTGGAGCCGGATCGTCACCGCGACCCCGGACTGTTTTGCGGGCCAGTCCCTGGGGGGCCGCCGCTCTCTCGCGCTGTCCTAACCCTGTCTAAAATGTTTTCGTCGTGTGATACGGATAGTGCTAAAAACCCAACTGTTTGCGCTATAATCAGCGTATAAGTCAAGCTGAACCTTTGCAAAGCGAATTTTATTGTGGGCGCCGAATACCGCAACGGGTCGGCTAGGGGGTACGGTGGAAGAATCCAGGCCTCGCGGCTAACGTCGGTTGCGGCGTTGTCCGGAGAGGCGTGCAATCCCGTAGCACTCTTTCGGCCTTGGGGACTTGTGTGTCATTCGCGTGCGGGAAGCGCGGCGACCCGAATTGAACGGGTGCGCCCACTCCAGGAATGGCCCAGGGCCCCGATATCCAGGAAATCCGAGCGATGAACGACGCTTCCGCGATACCGAAGACGGTGGACGATACCAACCTGAGTCCGGCGGCGTCGGCTCCCTCGACACCGCAGGTGTGCTCGATCGCCGACCACGTCGTGGAAGTAATCAGCGATTCCGGAGAAGGCGCGCAGAAATGCGGGCAGTCTTTCGCCAGCATTGC
>JBFGKR010000095.1:0-7023 GCA_041576575.1 Arenicellales bacterium
CGGCAATCGCCGCGGCAGCGGCCATCGCGGGGCTGACCAGATGGGTCCGCCCGCCGCGGCCTTGACGTCCCTCGAAATTCCGATTGGAGGTCGAGGCGCAGCGTTCACCCGGTTCAAGCCGATCGGCGTTCATAGCCAGGCACATCGAGCAACCGGGCTCCCTCCACTCGAATCCAGCGTCTTTAAATATGCGGTCCAAACCTTCCCCCTCGGCCTGCTGCTTAACCAGCCCGGAGCCGGGAACCACCATGGCCAGCTTGACGCTGTCTGCGACCTTTCGGCCCTTCACCGCCTGCGCAGCAACCCGCAGATCTTCGATGCGCCCGTTGGTGCAGGAACCGATAAACACTTTATCCAGACGGATACGCTCTATCGCTGTTCCAGGTTCTAGGTCCATGTATTCCAAGGCCCGCGTCCATCCCTCGCGCTTTTCCGGCTCCGCCGCGTCGGGATCCGGTACCTTGGAAGTGACGGGGACGACCATTTCCGGGGACGTCCCCCAGGTGACCTGCGGCTCGATGTGCGCCGCGTTCAGCGCGACTTCACGGTCGAACGCGGCGTCGGCGTCGCTGTGCAGCTCTTGCCAACTGGAACGCGCGCGCTCCCACATCTCCCCTTTGGGTGCGAACCATCGTCCGGCGACGTAATCGACGGTCTTGTCGTCGCAGGCAATCATACCCGCTCGCGCGCCGGCCTCGATGGACATATTGCAAACGGTCATGCGTCCCTCTATGGACAGATCCCGAATGGCCGAACCGGCGTACTCGACCGCGTAACCGGTACCCCCCGCGGTTCCGATCTTGCCTATGATCGCCAGTATCAGATCTTTGGCGGTCACCCCCGGCGCCAAGGTCTCCTCGACCACAATGCGCATGTTGCGGGACTTTTTCAGACTCAAACACTGGGTCGCCAGCACGTGTTCCACTTCCGAGGTGCCGACTCCGAATGCGAGCGTGGCTAAAGCGCCGTGGGTGGAAGTGTGCGAGTCTCCGCACACCACCGTCATGCCCGGCAACGTGGCGCCTTGCTCCGGACCGATAATGTGCACGATGCCCTGGCGCACGTCGTTGATCTCAAATTTCAGTATCCCGAATTCGCGCGTGTTCCGATCCAGCGTGTCTACCTGAAGTTTGGACACCGGATCCGCGATCCCGGCTTCGCGATTCGTGGTCGGTATGTTGTGGTCGGGAACCGCCAGATTGGCGTTCGCCCGCCAGGGGCGCCGATTCGCCAAACGAAGGCCTTCGAAAGCCTGGGGCGAGGTCACTTCGTGCACTAAGTGACAATCGACATACAACAAACAGGACCCGTCGTCGTCCCGTCGTACGACATGGGCATCCCACAACTTGTCATAAAGCGTCTTTCCGACCATAGTACTGCTATACGGCGCGCCGACTGCGGTGTACTGTATTGCAACATTCAGATGTTAACATGAGTATTTAGAACTTTTGTAAATCCATGGGTAAAGCTCACGCCGCGCAACCGGAAAATGCGATCACTTTTCGGCGCTTGATCCACCATCTGGCCGATCACATCGGCCGGCACTACATACCGGTGCGAACACGCGCCGAAGATATCGGTGGTTTTCTCGGTCCCGACTCCGTCCATCACGAATTGATTCGTAGCCTGGTGCGCGCGATTTACAAGTCAAATTGCTGTGGCCACTTGGACGCACCCGTATTCGCGACGCAAACCTTTAACGCTCTGGGGAATATTCGAGGGAGGCTGCAGCAGTCCCCGCGCGCCGACGTCGATCAAATCAACCTCATCGAAGACATCGGCCGCGTCGTTCGGGATCTGCTGAGCCGGCATTCCGACGACCACACCCATGCCGCACACGCTCGGAGAGACACGAACGTTTCCGCTCAGATCGTACCCTTACGACGCGCTCGTTTCTAGCCCGGCGCACCCGGTTGACGCACGGCCGACTGCTGAGCCGGGACGCGGAGAATCGAAATTCCGATCTCATACGGATTCCCCGCTGCCGGCCGGCACACCTCCGGTTGGGGCAAAACCTATCGTCCAAAGACTTCGCCGGTGTCGGTGAAGCCCGGGCGAACCACGGCGAGGACCAACAGCGCCGCGACCAATGCCAGCACGACGGCGACCCCGTAGGTGGCAACAGGCCCGAAGCGTTCCCATACGTAGCCGCTGTAGACGCTTCCCAGAGCGCCCCCCATGCCGAAGCTGATGCTGCTGTACAGCGCCTGACCGCGGTATTGGTGGGATCCTTGAAAAAAGCGATGGATAAGCTGGATGGACGTAGCGTGATAAGCACCGAAGGTGATCGCGTGCATGCCTTGGGCCACCACCATCGCCGCCAAATATTGCGGAAAAGACATAATCATTAACCAGCGAGCGGCGGTCACCAGGAACGTCGCGGCGAGGACCGTGGGGAGGGCAATGCGTTGAAAGAATCGGTGCATAACCAGAAAAATTCCGATTTCGCAGACTACCCCGAACGCCCACAGCGCCCCGATTACGGTCTTGCTGTAGGCGTAGCCTTCGAGATAAATGGAATAAAAGGTGTAAAACGGCGCGTGGCTGGCTTGCATCAGGAAACACGCGAATAGGAACGCGGCCACCTCGGGGCGGCGGAACAAATCGCGTAATCGACCCTGTACGAGGTGCGCCCCTCCCTCTCCCTCCGGTATCAGCATACTGATAAACCAGATACCGAAAAAACAAGCCATTAACACCGGAAGAATCACCGCGGGTCCGCGAGCGTCCACCAAGGGACCGACCCCCAACACCAGAACTATGAAACCCACGGACCCCCAAACTCGGATCTTTCCGTACCGCTCGACGCGTTCCCGCAAATGGCGCATGGTGGTGGCTTCGAGCTGAGGCAGGGAAGCGTTCCAGAAAAAACTGAAACCGATCATGATGAACGCCAGACCCCAGAAACTCGTCACCCAGAATACCGGCGCATAGATCGCCATCGCGAACAATGTGGCGAGCCGTACCACCGGCATGCATCGCCCCGACCGATCGGACAGCCACGCCCACACGTTTGGGGCGACGATCTTGGTCGCCAGCAGCAACGCGATGAGTTGTCCAATCTCCAAGGCGCCAAAACCCAGAGATTTCAGGTACAGCCCCCAATACGGAATCAGCACCCCGAGCGAAGCAAAGAAAAAGAAATAGAAACCGGAAAGACGCCAGTAAGGCATGATCCAGAATGTGCGGTAAGAGATTAGAAGAAGCCGATATTTTTTTGATTTTTAGCTTTATTTTTAAGACACAGATGAGTCGCCGCTCACGGGACCGGCGGGTACCACCGGTACGGGGGACCGCACTTCTGCGTTCTGCGCTCGATGCCTCAAGTAGTGGTCCATGAGTACGATCGCCAACATCGCCTCGGCGATGGGAGTTGCGCGGACACCTACGCACGGATCGTGGCGTCCCTCGGTGACCACCTCGGTGCCGACGCCGTCCCGGCGTATGGTCCGCCCCGGTATACGAATACTGGAGGTCGGCTTGAGGGCGATGCTGACGCGAATATCCTGGCCGCTGGATATTCCTCCCAGCACGCCGCCCGCGTTGTTGCTCAGGAATCCCTCGGGCGTCATTTCGTCGCGATGCGTGGAGCCTTTCTGCTCCACGCTTGCGAAACCCGCACCGATTTCGACGCCCTTGACGGCGTTGATGCTCATCATGGCGTGAGCAATGTCGGCGTCCAGGCGGTCAAAAACGGGCTCGCCCAGACCCGCGGGGACACCGCTGGCCACGACTTCGATGCGCGCGCCCACGGAGTCTCCTTCGCGTCGCAGGTTTTCGATGTAGGCCGCCATCTGCGGCACCTTATCGCGATCGGGACAAAAAAACGGGTTGTTGTCCGTCTCCTCCCAGGAAAAGCGTTCCGCTCGTATGGGGCCGAGCTGGGACAGATAGCCTCGAACGACGGTTTGAGCGCGCTCTGCGAGATATTTCTTGGCAACGGCACCCGCCGCAACCCGCATTGCGGTTTCGCGCGCGGAAGATCTGCCGCCTCCGCGGTAGTCGCGGACGCCGTACTTGCGCTCGTACACGTAATCGGCGTGGCCAGGACGAAACGTATCCCGCATGTGTTCGTAGTCGCGAGATCTCTGGTCTTTATTCCGGATCAACAACCCGATCGGCGCCCCTGTGGTTACCCCCTCGAACACGCCGGATACGATTTCCACCGCGTCCGGCTCGCGCCGCTGCGTGGTGTAACGCGACTGTCCGGGGCGGCGCCGGTCCAGGTCGCGTTGGATGTCCGACTCTGAAAGGCGCATTCCCGGGGGACACCCGTCGACGACACAACCCAGAAACGGACCGTGGCTTTCGCCGAACGTAGTCACGCAGAACAGCTTACCGAAAGTATTTCCAGACATTGCAAGATGGTAGCAGGTCTGAGGGACGCAAAATAGCAAACACGGTGCACCGCCAACGCGGTCCCGTACCGCAGCTCCGACACGGCGACGCTGCGTTTTGCTCCGCTGGCCGGAGGCTCCGGGCCACGATCCGCTATCGGCGTTACGCGCTGCGGGTCGAATTACACGACGCCGAGGCGGTGCGCCTGATTCAGCAGGTTCAATGACGAATAGATCGGAATGACCCGCCGATAGCTGCGCGCCAGGGCCATGAATGGGAGGTCCTCGCCGTTGGCAAACTGGTGGTCGCCGGCCCGAACCCGGGACTGCAGCGCCCGCAGATTTTGGACGATCCCCTGCAGGGGCTGCACCAAATCGGCAGTCTCGTCGTCCAGGTCCTCCTCCACGCAGACGATCAATTCTTCCATTTCGAAGACGGTGTGATCGACGAGCTCGAGAAACTGCTCGAGCGTTTGCGGCGGATTCACTGGTTCGATCCCGACGCCACGGCCCCCTCAGGAATTCTCAATGACGATGGAAGGAAATTTGACGCTGTAGTCTTTCTTTTGACTGGACAGCCTTCCCGCGGCACGGCGCGCGATCTGTTTGTAGATCTTCGCGATGTCCCCGTCGGGGTCGGCGACCACCGTCGGTTTGCCGCTGTCCGCGTTCTCCCGTATGCGAATGTCCAAAGGCAGCGCACCGAGATAGGGTAATCCGTATTCCTCAGCCATGCGCTGGCCTCCACCCTCGCCGAAGATGTGTTCCTCGTGTCCGCATTGGCTGCAGATGTGCGTGCTCATGTTTTCCACGACGCCAACGACCGGTATTTCGACCTTCTCGAACATCTTGAAGGCCTTGCGCGCGTCCAGCAGGGCAATGTCTTGCGGAGTGGTCACTATTACCGCACCGGTAACCGGAACGCGTTGCGCGAGCGTCAGCTGGGTATCCCCGGTCCCCGGCGGCAGGTCGATCACCAGGTAATCCAGATTGTCCCAACGCGTGTCTTTCAGCAACTGTTCCAGGGCTTGGGTCACCATCGGCCCGCGCCAGATCATAGGCGTTTCTTCGTCGATGAGGAATCCGATCGACATCGCTTGCAGGTGATAGCTGTACAAGGGTTCCATGCTCTTACCGTCCTTGGACTCCGGTCTGCTGCGGATTCCCAACATCCGCGGCTGGCTGGGACCGTAGATGTCCGCGTCCAGGATCCCCGCCCGGGCGCCCTCAGACGACAGCGCCAACGCCAGATTGACCGCCACCGTAGACTTTCCAACTCCGCCCTTTCCGGAGGCGACAGCGATCATATTCTTCACCCCCTCGAGCGGTTTTACGCCTTTCTGCACGGAATGCGAGGAGATTTCGCTGATAACATTGATGGCAGCCTCGCGGACACCTTCCACCGACTCCACCTTTTCCTTCAACATGCGCACGTATTCGTCGACCCAGCTCTTGGCGGGATACCCCAGGTTCAGGTCGATCGTGACTTTCCCATCGTCAATCGCGATGTTCTTGACGTTTTTCCCAACCACCGGGTCTCGGTCGGTGTGGGGATCGATTATCAAGCGCAAAGTGTCTTCGATTTGTGCTTGTGTAACGGTCATGGCTACCTCACTTGCAACGCCATCGTGTTGCGACTTCCGGGGGGGCGCATCCTAACACCATCGTTCCCCCAATGTCATCGCGATCCGCGACCGCGGCACTTCGTCGCGTCCGGAAGCGGTGGACGCGGGGAGTTCCCATTGGCGAGGGGAGCCGAAACTGTTACCGTTACGCGCCCGCGGGACGCTTGCCCCGAAATAGCAATGACGACGAAAAGACGGCGCATACTTGCAACCAGTGCCTTACCCTATGCGAACGGGCCGATTCATCTCGGTCATATGGTGGAGTACATTCAGACCGATATCTGGACCCGCTATCAGCGCTTACGGGGACACGAGTGTTATTACGTGTGCGCGGACGACGCCCACGGAACGCCCATTATGTTGCGCGCCGAGGACGACGGCATTACGCCGGAACAACTCATTGAGCGCATCGGACAAGAGCATCGTATCGACTTCGCGGACTTTCTCGTCGCGTTCGATAATTACTATTCCACACACTCCCCGGAAAACCGGCATTACGCCGAACTGATCTACCAGCGCCTGTACGACAAGGGCCACATCGTGCGGCGCACCATCAAACAGGCCTTCGACCCAGTCAAGGAAATCTTTCTCCCCGACCGCTTCATCAAAGGCACCTGCCCGCGTTGCGGCTCGGAAGATCAATACGGAGACAACTGCGAAGTGTGCGGCGCCACTTACAGTACCACCGATCTTGTTAACCCGGTCTCCGTCATTTCGGGCACCACGCCGGTGGAGCGGGAATCCGAGCATTTCTTCTTCAAACTCGACCGTTATCACGACATGTTAAAAACGTGGACCGGAAGCGGACATCTGCAACCGGAAGTCGAAAACAAGCTCCAGGAGTGGTTTAACACCGGCCTGCAAGATTGGGATATCTCACGCGATGCTCCGTATTTCGGTTTTGCGATCCCCGGTGAAGAAAACAAGTATTTCTATGTATGGCTGGATGCACCCATCGGTTATATGGCCAGTTTTCAGGATTTGTGCAACCGCAGCGACCTGCGGTTCGACGATTTCTGGGGCCCGGACTCGGACGCCGAGCTGTATCACTTCATCGGCAA
>JBFGKR010000096.1:0-6949 GCA_041576575.1 Arenicellales bacterium
AGAATTACAAGCGAGGCCTTACAAGAGCACCTCCAGGACGTAGTAGAGTTGCTACCGGAGCCGGTGTTGAAGGCGTGGAGCTATCCCTCCCTGCAGGACGCTCTGCGTTATGTGCATCGCCCACCCGTGCGCGCGAACCGTCATGAATTGCATGCCGGAACCGACCCGAGGTATCAACGGTTGGCGTTGGAGGAACTGTTAGCGCACCACTTGAGCCTGCGATTGGCAAGGTTGAAGCGCCGCGCACATTCCGCGCCGGCGATGCGCGACGACAACGGATTGTTGAAGGCGTATTGGAGCGTGCTGCCGTTCCGTCCGACACAAGACCAACTTCGTGCGTGTTCGGAGATACTCGGCGACCTCCACCAATCGACGCCCATGCTGCGATTGTTACAAGGCGACGTTGGATCCGGTAAGACCGTTGTCGCGGGTGCCGCCATTACGCACGCCCTCGACAATCGATATCAAGTCGCGGTAATGGCGCCCACTGAGCTGCTCGCCGAGCAGCATTACCGGACTTTGTCCACTTGGCTTCGTCCACTGGATCAGGACGTCGCCTGGTTGAGCGGGCGGGTGAGCAGGCGCAAACGGCGGGAACTCATTGATGGGCTGACGGCTGGAGACGTGCGGGTCGTGGTCGGCACCCAAGCGCTGTTTCAGCGTGGAGTGGCATTCCCGCGACTGGGATTGATCGTGGTCGACGAGCAGCATAGGTTCGGCGTGGACCAGCGCCTAGCTTTGCGTGATAAGGGCACTGTCGATCAGCATGTTCCCCATCAGCTCATTATGACTGCGACTCCTATACCTCGAACTTTGGCGATGAGCTTTTATGCGGATATAGACGTGTCGAGTATCGAACAGTTGCCGCCGGGGAGGAAACCGGTAGAGACAGTGGTAGTGCAGGACAACCGCCGCGCGGAAGTTGTAGCGCGGGTGGACTCCGCCTGTCGACAAGGAAGGCAAGCTTACTGGGTGTGCCCGATCATTGACGAATCGGATGTCCTGGAAGCCCAGGCGGCAACCGAAATGGAGGCCGCTCTACGGGACTCGCTGCCGAATTTGCGCATTGGCTTGGTCCACGGACGCATGCGGCCACAAGAAAAAGAAGGAGTAATGGAGCAGTTTCGCAATGGTGACCTCGATTTGCTCGTCGCCACTACGGTGATAGAGGTCGGTGTGGACGTGTCGAACGCGAATTTGATGGTCATTGAAAATTCCGAGCGCTTGGGTCTCGCCCAACTGCATCAATTACGAGGCCGGGTGGGGCGAGGAAGTAAGCGGGCGAGTTGTGTTTTGATGTATCGACCGCCTCTTGCAACGCAAGCCCGCACGCGATTGTCTGTGATGCGAGATACGAACAACGGATTCGAAATTGCGCGTAAGGACTTGGAGTTACGCGGACCGGGAGAGGTATTGGGCACCAGACAGACTGGGCTCATGCAGCTCGTCATCGCGGATCTCGTACGCGACCGCGCTCTGCTTCCCGACGTCGAGAAGATCGCCCAAACGCTGCTCGAGGACTACCCCGACAAAATCCACGCGTTGGTTTCCAGATGGCTCGGCGACGATCCGGGTTACGCCAATGTATAGCCCGAATGGACGAGCCGACGCCCTGATCGAGAAGATGCAGCAGTATGCGCTGCTGACGCGCATCGATAAACCGATAGGAACGTTGCTGCTGCTGTGGCCGACGTTGTGGGGCTTATGGATAGCCTCCGAAGGGCGACCGAATCCTTGGATATTGTTTGTATTTCTGTCTGGCGTATTCCTGATGCGCTCCGCCGGATGCGCGATCAACGACTATGCCGACCGGGAGTTCGATCCTTTTGTGGAGCGCACCCGAAATCGCCCCGTTGCGGCCGGTGCGGTGTCGCCGAACGAAGCGCTGCTGGTATTCGTGGTCCTCAGTGCTACCGCGTGGGCGCTGGTGTTGACTCTGAACGGCCGCACCATCGCGCTTTCGGCCGCCGCTATAGCGATGGCGGCGATATATCCGTTTACCAAGCGCTATATCTACCATCCGCAGTTGTTGCTTGGGGTGGCTTTTTCGTGGGGTATCCCGATGGCATTCTCCGCCGAGACCAACAGCGTGCCCGCGGTTGCGTGGGTGTTGGTGGCGGCTAATGTCGCATGGGTAGTGGCCTACGATACCATTTACGCCATGGTCGACCGCGAGGACGACATACGTATCGGCGTCAAGTCGACAGCCATCCTCTTTGGCCGGTACGATCGCACGGCGATCGCGCTTTTACAAAGTATAACCATTGTCACCCTAGTCCTACTTGGCTTGCATCTCCAACTGAACGCGTATTTTTTCGGCGGCTTACTGTTGGCCGCCCTGTTCTTGGTGCATCAGCAATTTCTGATACGCAATCGCGAGGAAAATGCGTGTTTTCGGGCATTTTTGAACAACGCCTGGTTCGGCGCCGCTGTTTTCGTGGGATTGGTGCTCAGCTATTTGTCCTGACCGCTCGTGGTGGCGCCGGCACCGGCGACGCGTTATGCTACCGACCCAACGCCAATAATGACACCTTCGAGGAGAGAGTAATGCGGTCGATACTAGTGGTTAACCCTAAAGGCGGCTGCGGAAAAACAACGATCGCGACCAATCTTGTGACCTATTACGGAGTTTGGGGGGTTTCGACGGCCCTAGTAGACGTGGACCCTCAACAGTCTTCCATGGAATGGCTACAGGTGCGGCCGGACAATTACGCTAAGATTCACGGACTCTCCGCTCTGAGCGGATACGTCACGCTTCCCAACGGGACGGAACGGGTGGTCTACGACGCCCCCGCCCGTTCGAACACCGAAAAAGTGCTCGAGTTGATGAAATTGACCGAAGCCGTGATCATTCCGGTATTGCCTTCACCGATAGACATCCGCGCCGCGGCGCATTTCATCGGTGACCTTCTAATCAAGGGCCACCTGCGGCAGAGCAAGAAGCTGGTGGGCGTCGTAGCAAATCGGGTGCGGGAGAACACCATTGTGTACCACGACCTGGAAAGATTCCTCAGAAGCCTGGAGATTCCGTTCGTCACCACTTTGAGGGACACGCAGAACTATGTGCGCGCAGCGGCGCGCGGCGTCGGCATCTTTGAAATGGGGCCCTCTGCTGTGGAGCAGGATATCCGGCAGTGGCGTCCGCTGATCAACTGGTTAGAGGGAAAGAAAGTCATCAAGAAGTAGGCCCCGCGAGCATTGCGACAGCGACGTCCTTCACCACGATTATGTAGTGTAGCGTTCCACCCTTATCTTGTTTGACCAATACTCCGCATCCAAACCGACTTTGCGTTTGAGCTGTTCGATGAAATTTCTGCGGTCCGGGATGTTTTCCCAGACACTGGGCAAAAAAGTCCCGCGACGGATACCGTCCGTCAGTATCAAACCATCGACACCGGGCCGCAATTGATCAATGAGGTCTTCCTGGGTATGAAAGGTCATTGTTTCCGGCCTGGATAAAACGGATATGCCGATCTCCAACTGATCGAACTCTTTTTCCGTGAGCGCGGGGAATCGCGGGTCGCGAAATGCGGCGGCGTAGGCATTTTCAGCAACATCCTCGACCAGAGGCCGGCTCGCCTCCAGGTTTCCGATGCAACCTCGCAGCGTCTGCCGTTTCTTCAGGGTAACGAAACTAGCGCCCAAGGATCGCAACGATTGCGGCCACTCGTCTACCCTAACGGCCAAGGCTTTGCCGTGTTCGAGCCCGTGTTTTATTGATTCCCTGGCAATATCCGAGAGCCGCGAGCGGTCGGTATCATCGAATGCACCTCCCGGACTCGGGTCGTAAAACGAGTACGCGCCGTAGCCTACAACCTGGTTTCGAGGGCCTGCGGTATCGCCCGAGTTGCGGACGTCGAGGGTTTCCACCTTGAGTCGGTGACGCGACGCGGCTTGCAGGAGTCCGCAGATCGGAATTTGACCGCACGCGTGCTCACTGCTCAGCGTTGCGGGGTCCAGGCTTTCAATGTGCCTCGTGGTGTAGCGGTCGAGTCGCTTGGCGTCGTCATAATAGTGGTAGTGGCTGAGGTCTGAGCTGATTACGATAAGGGTCTCGGGTCCGCCCCAAAGTCTCTCCAACAATCTCTCGATGTCATCCGGGTCGGCGTTGCCAGCGGCGAAAGGCATCAACGAAAACGCATGCAACACCGTCTGCAGGAACGGCAGGTGCACCTCGAGACTGTGTTCCGGTGCGTGGGCCTCATCCATGTAGACCAGAAAATCGAGTTCAGCCACCAGCGTGCGTATCATCTCTTGAGCTACCGGGACCGCCCCTAACGGTGTCGCGAACGCCTGCGCGCTGCTGGCCGCCACACCGCTTACCCTCACCCTGTGTGCAGGTCCGATTAGGACGACGCGGGTTATGCGCTCTCTTAATGACTGCACCGCAGCATAGGCCGACCCCGCTATGGGTCCGGAGTAGATATAACCGGCGTGGGGGGCGATAACGGCCTTGGGTGTGTGGTGCGCGACCCTGGCGCCGGCGAGAAAGCCGTTTATCTGCCTGCGCAGCTGCTGCGCATCTTCGGTGTAGAAGGTGCCGGACACTGCGGGCTGTCGCACATGGGCCATGACGTAGCTCGATGGGGTATTACCGGTATATTAACCGATAATTGTAGACGCATGCCCACCGTCCTGCCGAATACGGACCTTGAAGTTGGCGCTGTCGAGCCGCATAGTAGGGGGATGGGCGCTCTGCACGACACCGTTGCAACCAAGTACTGGCATTTGTTGGACGACGGCCGCATACAATGCGATTTGTGTCCTCGATTCTGCCGCCTGCGAGAAGACCAACGTGGATTGTGTTTCGTTCGCATGCGCCAGAACGACCAGATAGTGCTGACCACATATGGCCGGTCCAGCGGATTTTGCGTCGACCCGATCGAAAAAAAGCCTCTCAATCACTTTCTACCCGGCACGAGCGTGCTGTCCTTCGGAACCGCCGGATGCAATCTGGCCTGTAAATTCTGTCAGAACTGGGATATCAGTAAGTCACGCGAAATCGATACCCTGGCCGACGGTGCATCACCGACGCGCATCGCCGAAGTTGCCAAGGAGCTGGGTTGCCACAGCGTGGCGTTTACCTACAACGACCCTGTCATATTCCACGAATACGCCGTCGATATTGCCCAGGCCTGCCAAGAAAAAAACGTTAAATCCGTTGCAGTCACCGCCGGCTACGTCTGCCCCGAGCCTCGCAAGGAATTTTACCGCTACATGGATGCCGCCGATGTCGATTTGAAGGCGTTCACGGAGAGGTTCTACAAAAATATCTGCGGCGGCTCCCTGGCTCCCGTGCTGGAGACCCTGGAATATATCAAACACGAAACCGGTGTCTGGGTGGAATTGACGACTTTATTGATTCCCGGAGAGAACGATTCGGATTCCGAAATCGAGGCGATGACTCGTTGGGTGGTGGAGCACTTGGGCCCAGCCGTACCAATGCACTTCACGGCCTTCCATCCTGACTGGAAAATGCGCGACAAACCACGCACGCCGCCCGCAACGTTAACCAGGGCCCGCGAGATCGCGATGAAAAACGGTGTACGCTACGCCTACACGGGTAACGTCCACGACGAAGCCGGCGGTAGTACATACTGTCACCGTTGCGGTGCCAAGCTGGTAGGACGCGATTGGTACGAGCTGCGAGAGTGGCATCTGGACGAGAAGGGCCAGTGTCAAAGTTGCGGCACTCCGTGCGCGGGGGTATTCCATGGACCACCGGGCACATGGGGCAGACGTCGTGTGCCGGTCCGTCTGAGCGCGACCGCGTAACGCCGTAACGCTTCTATGCGCGCTTGGCATTTCCGCCTCACTGGGTGATTGACGAAATCGGACTCCGCGAGTGCGTCCGAAGCCGCCATGCAATTTCTACGATTCCCTCAATGCGTTTGACAGTGGGGGCGCCCCTACCGTTGCTTGTTCGTCAACCACCGGTTGCCCAAAAGCCGCGGAAAGCAGAAACGCTTCTTACAACGCAATTGTTCTCGCATTTATTTGCTGGAGGTACACCATGACAGACCCGACGTATGGTTTCACCGTGGAAGTGAAAGGCACCTTTGACGAAGTCGTGTCCCGCGTCACCGAAGAACTGGCGAAAGAGGGATTCGGTGTATTGACCGAAATCGACGTGCGCGCGACCCTAAAAAAGAAATTGGGTATTGACAAGGACTCCTACGTGATCCTCGGGGCGTGCAACCCTACCCTCGCGAACCAAGCATTGGATACGGATCCGAACATCGGTTTACTGCTCCCCTGTAACGTGGTTGTCCGCGAGGAGAGCGGCGCAGTTATGGTCGGATTTATGGATCCGGAGGCGGTTCTCGGTCTCGTCCGACGCGAGGAACTGGCAAACCTCGGTAAGGAAGTTCGCGCTCGCTTGCAGCGAGTGAGGGACGCACTGCAAGCCGCTTGAGCTTCTCCACCAGTCGTTCATTCGCTCGCTGATGGCCCGAAAAATCGATACTGCTGGTGCGCGAAAGTGCAGGGCGCGGTTCCATGGAGCGGCGGGTCCGGAAAATGCCAACTAGCGCTTTCATACTGAACAATGAAGGAGTGATACGAGTCGGGTTTTTCCTGGGTGTGTTTCTGCTCTTGGCGTTGTGCGAGAAGGCGGTGCCGAAGAGGACACTGTCAATAGCGAAAATGCGTCGTTGGATAAGTAATATCGGCATCGTTGTTTTCAATACACTGCTGTTGCGATTGGTTTTCCCTGGGGCCGCCGTGGGCGCAGCGGTTTTTGCAGCGGATAATGGCTGGGGCGTGCTCAACCGTGCATCGCTTCCGATGCCCTTAGAGTTCCTGGCGTCGATCCTGATCCTGGATCTCGCTATTTACCTTCAGCACGTGATGTTTCATGCGGTACCCGCGTTTTGGCGTCTGCATCGCACCCACCACGCCGATCTCGACTTCGATGTGACTACCGGATCGCGCTTTCATCCCATCGAGA
>JBFGKR010000097.1:0-6787 GCA_041576575.1 Arenicellales bacterium
CCGAAGAACCACTTGAACATCGCCGACGCCTGACGGATATCGTCCAGGTTGGGAACCAGAGAATTCGGACCAAACCACTTCCATTTACCTCCACTTTGAATGATGTGGTAGGTCATAAAAACGATATGGCCGAAAAACAAGATTATGAACGTCAGGGCGGCAATGCGGTGCAATGTAGCCGCGACCTTCGGCCCACCTAGGGTGTTCATCACGGCGTGCGCCCAGGCGCTCTCGGCGAACAACGCCGACGTTCCGGTCAATACCAGTGTCATTACCGCCAACGCCAGCAGCAGATGTGCGACGCGCCATCCCAGCGACCACCGCTTGACGTATCTTTTTCCATCGTGTCCCAATTTTTCCGTATCAACGTGGGGCGCGTTCTTGCCTTCTTTGCGATCCTTGTATTCGCGGTAAAACCAAAGTGCGGAATGCGTCCAGAAAAACGCGAAAACCCCGGTGAGCAGCGCGATCATGAATTTTGACGCAATCCACATGTACGGGTAGCGATCAAAATCATTGGTGTTGCCGTGTGGGTGGAACGTGATGAAGCCCTTGGTTGCGTCCGCGTGACACGTTTGGCAGGTCTGAAGACGGTTGTTCTGGTGTACTCTCGACGTTTCGTCGGCGATTCTCGTTATGTCGTGGTGTCCATGGCAGTCAAAACATTTCGCCGTATAGGCGTAGCCGAGCGTCGTCACCTGACCATGATAGGTGCCCATATACGTTTTCAATTGATGACCGTGGCAATCGCCGCAGTTCGCGGTGATGGACAGTTTCACCAGGTCCGCTTCGGGGGATTCGATCTCATGGGTGGTGTGACAATCGATGCAGACCGCGGCGTTGGGGTTGCGCTCCTGCTTTACTTCCTTGCCGTGTACCGAGCTCAAATAGGTGTTTTTGATGTCTGCGTGACATTTGCCGCACACGTCCGGAATGGACAGACGAAAGTCCAACCGCGGTTTGGTGCCCAAAGGGGCGAAAGTATGCGCGTCGTGGCAGTCCGAACAATATGCGTTGGGTTTCGAGAGATCGTCATCGCGGGGCTCCGCATGAATGGAACTCGTGTAGCTCGCGATGTTCTGAACCACGATGTCAACTCTTTTGAATTCCTTCGTACCGGTATTGTTCTGAGATTCCAGAGTACTGAGGTGGCAGTTTATACAATTCACTCTCTCACGCTGAATTCCCCGTTGATGGGGAATTTGCAGGATCTCCCAGTGACAGTCGACACAGGCTCGTTTAGCGTGCACGCTTTGTTTGAATAGTTCCGGGGATACGTACAGCTTACGCATGGCTCGTTCACCGGTTTCCCCGGTGGGTACGCCAAAGCCCTCGTAGCCATGACAACCCAGGCATAATTCGTTTTTGGGTTTTGCCTCGTGAGCGGCGGGAGAAGTGTCTTTGCTCAGCGTCACCTGCGCGAGCGCGTCTGAAGACCAGCCTAGGCTAACACCGGTAAAGAAAACGAACGCCACCAACAAACAGGCTGTGAGCTTGGATATCCGCATCAAGAATACCGTACCACCGAAGGCGCGACGCCGCTTTTCCGATTACGCCCGCATTGCCTGTCGCCACGGGATTGCTTTGCATTCATGAGTCGAACCAGTAAATGAGAAACCGGAGAAGAAATGACTGGGGAATCGTGGTGTTTCGCTGGGTTCGCTGAGTGAAAAAGTGTTTTTGGGAACTGTAAGTTCACGTGTTCCTGAATGCTCCGATTCCAAGAGTTTAGTATTAATTATATTGCGATACCTCTGGCGCTATGAGGCGCGTTTTGGGCGTGGTCGAATTATAAAGCAGTTCCTTCCCGTAAACGCGCTGGCAAGGCGAATTGTTCCTCCATCACGCCGGATCCGCCTATTCTACGACGGATTCTGGTTCCTAGAACCGTGTGCCCCGTATTCTCGTTGATCCTTGTTAAGGGTGTATAGCCTCAAATGAATTGCATCGCGCACGCTAAAACGGCGATCCGTGATCCAAATCAAGCGACACTAGAAAACTGGCGGCACCGCAGAGCGCCGATCTCGCTTTGGTGGTCGGTTGCCCCGACGTTCGTTGGGGCGGCCCCGGGAGCGCCGAAAACTTCTGTGCAGGCACGCCCCGCAGGCGCGCAGCGTCAGGCGGGGACGCGTATTTTTCCGCCTACTGCAATTGCGTGGGACGGGACCCTGGATCCTGAGATTCCGCGCCAGGCCCCGCCAGCACCCGATCCACGGGACGCGAGCCGGCTCTGATCCTGCCGCCGAGATCGAGGGCGCTCCGTCTTTTGACGTTGGCACGCAGTAAATCAAACATGACGTCCATTCCGTACAAACGCCCTCCGTCTCGGTGCCGCCGCCAGAGCAGGTTTAACACCCGCAAGCTGGTATCGTGGTATCCAGAGGATTGGCCTAGGATTTTATTCTTTTCGGGGGCGTTGGAAAGATGGCTCCCATGGAAAAAAAGTACGGGGAAGTATTTGTGTTCGCCCTCCGTGGTCCGATGATCCAGGAGAGTGTTGAGGCCGCGATGCACGCTGCGCCTCGCTATCACGGCGTCCACGGTACGATGCGACGGTGACGCTTGGTCCGCCTCCAGACGGCGTTTCTCCTCGTCCTTACGCATGGAATCGATGACGTGCTTGTGCATGACCAGCGTAGAGGAGCGCCAGACGTGATTGGGACTGTTGGCGGGTAGAATATAACCCAGCTCCATTCCGGTCTCGGCAGTATTGAGATACAGGTACGACATTTCCTGCAGATCTCGAAGGAAAGTCTCGAGCTGTTGGACGAAGTCGGGGTGCGCGCGCATGAACTTTCGATCGTGCAATTGCGGGAAATTCTCTTTTACAGGTTTTGCGTCCGCAGCGCGAATATAGCCGAGGTCCGCGTTGCGATTGATGAAATAATACCCTTCGACGCCTTTATAACGCTGAAGGAAGCGCGGTACAGTTTGGGTCATAAGCCAATTCGCCCGTAAGCTAAGCTCTTCAATGTTACGCCAGCGGCGCGTATCTTGCTATGTGTACGTCGTTGCAATCGAGCCTTTTGTCTGTTGACGGTGAAGGAATTCCTCACCTTTAGTAATGGTATTTCCTCGTTGATTCGCAGTTCGGAGTGGCGGCACGGCGACGTGGGTCGGTGCCCCGCGGTCTTCGCCGAAATCCGGAGTGACCCGGTTGGCGGGAGGATTGTTTGCGTCTAAATCTCGATTCCGGCTTGGTCGAGGAAGCGCGTTTTGTCGCATCGCCCAATTTCGACGAGCGTCCTGGTGCGGCCGCCGTCGACGCGGTCGTAATTCACTGCATCAGCCTTCCGCCCAATCGCTTTGGTGGAGAGCACATAGAGGCCTTGTTTTGCAATCGCCTGGATGTCTCCGTGCACGAGTATTTTCGGGAGATAGAGCATCTGAAGGTGTCCGCGCATTTCCTCGTTGCCAGAGACGGACGCCTGACGCAATTCGTGCCGGTCGACAAGCGCGCTTGGCACGCGGGCGACTCGAAGCTTCATGGGCGTTGCAATGTCAACGATTTTTCCATAGGTATTGAGCTGGAGGGCACAGACGATCGGGCTTTTGAAGAACCTCAATACGGCACTCTGATCGAACTGACACGTGTCTTGACCGCAGCGTACCCGGGCGTTGGCCCTGGGAGCCTGGTGGGCCACTGCGATGTTGCGCCCTCCCGCAAGACCGATCCCGGTCCGTTTTTCGATTGGCACCGCTACCGCAGTGCTGTTCTCCAGCCCTGGTAGGAGCGCTATGCGGCTTTATATCCCGGTATGGAGCTCGATGTTGTTGCTCGCGGCCGTCGCCATCGCCGTCTCCGCACGACCGCTGGCCGCGGTCGACGACCGCGGAAAGGTCTTGGAGCTTAAACAAGCACCGCAGCGAATCATAAGTCTGGCGCCCAATATCACCGAGATATTGTTTGCCGTTGGTGCGGGTTCCCAGGTGGTCGCGGTGTCCCAATACAGCGATTATCCGCAGGCTGCGCGGCGCTTGCCCCGAGTGGCCAGTGCCCTGGGGGTGGATTACGAGCGCATCCTTGCGCTGAACCCCGATCTCGTGGTCG
Source organism: Arenicellales bacterium (assembly GCA_041576575.1). GTDB lineage: Bacteria > Pseudomonadota > Gammaproteobacteria > Arenicellales > JAANXG01 > CALZGZ01. The sequence goes on from JBFGKR010000097.1 coordinate 4,052, forward strand.
CGTGGGCGAGCGGCAATGGACAGAGGGTGGTGCAAAGACTGGAGGCTTTACGTGTTCCGCTGTTTGTCACCGAACCGCGGTTGTTTTCCGACGTCGAACGCTTGTTGTCGGTACTCGGTGCGATTACCGGTCATCCGAAGATCGGTGCCGCTCAAGCGGCTCGGTTTCGGCAACGCGTCCGTCGGCTCGGCCAGCGGTTCTCAAGCAAGTCTTTGGTATCTGTGTTTTTTCAAATCTCGCAACGCCCGCTGATGACCGTGAACGGAGAACACATCATTAGTCGGTTGCTGAGCCTATGCGGTGGGGAGAACGCGTTTGCGGGTCACCGGATGCTTGCCCCGTCTGTGAACTTGGAGGACGTTTTGGAGCGTAACGCCGAGACGATACTGATCAGCTCGACGGTGCCCGAAGTGGACCAAGTCAGGCAGCGATGGTTAGCGATGAAGGAACTAACCGCGGCGAGAAGAAAACAGGTGTTCATCGTCGACGCCGATCTCGTGAATCGGCAGAGTCCGAGGCTTGCACTCGGTGCTGAAAAGATTTGCGAATTGATAAACCGGGTCCGCGAACAGCGACCGATTCAGTCTCGGGACCAGAAAACGTCCGGCTGATTGGCGATTCGGTTCAGCGTTCGGGCAATCACAAAAAGAAGATCGGAGAGCCGGTTGAGATATTGGTTTGCAACGGCGGAGACATCCTCGGAACTCTTATTGAGGGTTATGAGACGGCGCTCCGCGCGGCGGCAAATACTGCGTGCGAGGTGACACTGTGCAGCAGCACGGCTGCCGCCGGGAAGGATGAATTCCTTGAGCGGCTCCAGTTCTGCATTCAGTTCATCGAGATAAATTTCGAGCTCTTGCACTCTATGCCGTGCGACCATTCGATGGCCTGGAATGCTGAGTTCGCCACCGAGGTCGAACAAGGTGTGCTGAATTGTGACCAATTGATTTCGCATTGCGCCGGGAATATCTTCCGTGAGAAGGATGCCTACGGCGCTGTTCAGTTCATCTACGACGCCAATAGCCTCTATGCGTGCATCGTCCTTGTCCACGCGGCGCCCGTCTGCGAGGCCCGTAGTGCCGCGATCCCCCGTTCGCGTGTAGATCTTTGACAAGCGGTGACCCATTAATCATCGCACAGTTAGTAACAGGCAAACAGGATACCACGACACGGTGTCGTTAGCCCGCAACGAGCGCCGCCGCCGATTGCATACCTGATTTCGCGGTCTTGGTGTAAGGAAAGCAATCAAAGCGCAGATCCTGCCAACTCCCGTATCATGTGATTCAATCCATGCACGGTGTGGCCAAGGCGGACAACATCGATCTTGTCGGGAACGTCCCATCGGGTGTGGTAATAAGGATATCGAAATGGAGCCGTATCGGTCACCATGATAGCCGCATACCCGTAACGCCAGAACGACGCGTGATCGGAACGACTCATGTCTTTCAGCAGCTCCGGCGCGGCCATCCCTTCGGACGCAATGCTCGCGTACCGACGAAAACTTGAGATTGCGGCGCGCACCAGTCGACGAGAACGCAAGTTCCCCACAAATGCAATGAAATTACCCCGGTCGGGATAGAACCAACCTAAGATCGAGGGATATTTCTGCGACTGAGGTTGGTCGGTGTAGTATCCGATGGTTTCGAGGGAAATCATGCCGACTATATTTTCGTTCTTGTCTCGGACTGCGCGCGCGTAGACGAGGCTACCCATGGCTGGCGTTCCGCTGTGCGGATGCTCCTCGTTCGTAAACGCGACGAAGCGCACCGTGCGTGGAAACCGCCGATCACGATTGCGTGCCAGGAGCTCCAGCAAGGCGGCCACGCCGGTGGCGTTATCGTTGGCGCCGGGAGATCCAGGTACCGAGTCGTAATGGGCGCCGACGATCAGGATTTCCTCGGATCCACCGAGAGACTCCGCGGTTATGTTGCGAAATGTCTGTCCGTACGCGTCGTAGCTCTGGGTGCTTACCTTCCACCCGGATTGTTGGAATCTCTCCAAGATATAGTCCGCCGTTAGATCCAGACTCCCAGGCCTGCCTGCGTGCCGTTCGCCTATGTCGATCGCAAGTGTTTGTATGTGTCTTCTGAGAGCATCGATACCGGCCGGGTTTGCGCCGGTAGCGATGCCTTCCGACGAGCCGGGCATATAGAATACCCAGTAGTAAATGAGCAACAACGTGCTGGCAACGCCGGCTAGGACAAGTATGGTTCCGCGCACGTGGGGATTTTAGCCCGGACGATTCGCGTTGGCACCGATTGGTATAGGTCAATTCCGTATGGGCGCGCGGAGACGGCCAATTGCGCGGCGGACCGTCGAGCGACGCGGATTAAACAACGACGTCTAAAGACAGCTGTTCGCTGGGACGCCTCGCAGCGCGCCTTGACGCCGGGAGACGATTTGCCTGCGTCGTGTCTGCCCGATCGGTCGGAAACATCACGCCTCGGGTGCCTCCGGCGCGCGCCGCGCGTAGCAGTCGCAATCGCATGTCGGCTGAAAGTCGGCGGGGCCAGGCGAGGACGACGTCATTTGTAGGGCTCGAGAGCGCCTGTTCGATCAATTCGAAATCGCTGATGCCATCGCGACGATACACCACCAAAGTGCGCGACACGGTCAAACCGGCCTTGACCAACAGTTGAGCCGAGGGCAAGTAGGGGGGCGCCACCCACACCGTCCAATGGTTACGCCGGCTGAAGCTGCCGATCGCGGGCAGAACCATTGACAGCAGTCGATGAG
>JBFGKR010000098.1:0-6747 GCA_041576575.1 Arenicellales bacterium
AGAGTCGTAATAAGGTGGCACGACGTAATTGTTGTACACGTGGGAGTCGACACGGATGCCGGGACCGCCGGGCTGGTGGTATTGCGCGATTTTTCCGGGAGAAGGCAGGAATTTTTCGGGATCTTCCGCGTTTATGCGGCACTCAATGGCATGTCCCCGGAACGCAATTTCGTCTTGGCCGAACGACAAGCGATGGCCCATGGCGATCCTTAATTGTTCTTTCACCAGGTCGATGCCGGTAATCATCTCCGTCACGGGGTGTTCAACTTGAATGCGGGTGTTCATTTCCATGAAATAAAATTCACCATCCTCATACAGGAACTCCAGGGTTCCGGCGTTCAGATAGTGGAACATCTTGCACGCTTCCACACATCTGTTGCCGACGCCGTTTCGCTGCTCGCTCGTAATCCCGGGCGCGGGTGCTTCTTCCACCACCTTCTGGTGGCGCCGCTGCAGGGAACAGTCCCGATCGCCCAGGTGCACGACGTTTCCGTATTGGTCTCCCATGATTTGGAATTCTATATGCCTGGGCCGCTCCAGATACTTTTCCATATAGATGATGTCGTTGTTGAATGCCGCTTCCGCCTCCGCCCGTGTGAGGGAAATGGCGTTGCGCAAAGCGGCCTCCGTGTGCACGACCCGCATGCCTTTACCGCCGCCTCCGCCACCGGCCTTGATGATTACTGGAAACCCGATTTCGTTGGCGATACGCAGATTTTCTCGATCGTCGTCGCCGAGCGGCCCGTCGGAACCGGGCACACACGGCATACCGCTTTCTTTCATGGTGCGGATCGCCTCGATCTTGTCGCCCATCAGTCGAATCGTCTCGGGTCGCGGACCGACAAAGATGAAACCGCTCTGCTCGACCCGCTCCGCGAAATCCGCATTCTCCGCCAGGAACCCGTAGCCGGGGTGAATAGCGCCGGCGTCGGTCACCTCCGCCGCGGCAATGACCGCGGGGATGTTCAAATAACTTCCGGACGCCGCCGGTGGTCCGATGCACACCGACTCATCCGCCAGACGCACATACTTCGCGTCGCGATCCGCCTCCGAGTGGACCGCCACGGTTTTGATTCCGAGATCACGGCATGCGCGCTGTATTCGCAACGCAATTTCCCCGCGATTTGCGATAACCAGTTTATCAATCATACAAGGAAGACGATGACTATCGCGATTCCTTCAGGAATCAATCTATGACAAAAAGGATCTCACCGTACTCCACCGGCTCTCCGTTCTCTTTGAGTACCGCGACCACGGTGCCGGACTTGTCCGCTTCAATCTGGTTAAAGATCTTCATCGCCTCGATGACGCAGAGGGTGTCCCCCACCTGCACCTTGCTTCCCACTTGTACGAAGGGCTTCGAACCGGGCTTAGGCGCCGAGTAGAACGTCCCGACCATCGGCGATTTCACCTGGTGTCCTGGCGGTGCCTCAACGGGCGCTAGTTCCCGAGCAATGGACGCCGTCTCGGGCTGCACCGAGGCGGGCGGGATGTAGCTCACCGGCAGCCGCGCCGAGGTCGCGCGGCTCAACCGTATGGACTCTTCACCCTCCCTGATTTCCATTTCGCTCAGGTTGGATTCTTCCAACAACTCGATCAGCTTTTTTATTTTTCGTAAATCCATGTCGTTCAGTCCATGCGCAGCTGTCGCATCGCTGCCCGGAGGGCCAGTTCGTAGCCGTAAACCCCCAGTCCGCTGATGACACCAACCGCAAGCTCTGAAAGATACGAATGCCTGCGAAACGGCTCGCGGGCGTGGATATTAGAAAGATGTACTTCGATGAACGGAATGTTGACCGCCGCCAGGGCGTCGCGCAGGGCGATGCTGGTATGGGTAAAGGCCGCCGGATTGATGACGATGAACACCACGTCTTGTTTGGCCGCGGCTTGGATCGCGTCCACCAGTTCGTGTTCAGCGTTGGTCTGCAGGTGCGCCAGTTCGTAGTGCTCCCGTTCGGCGAGTTTCTTCAGGTCCTCTACGATCGCGTTGAGCGTGGTGGCGCCGTAGTGTTCAGGTTCTCGACTGCCCAACAGATTGAGATTGGGGCCATTCAAAACTAGTATTTTCGCCATACGTGCCTTGAACGTGCGCTTAAATTTGTATAACTAAGCTCGATCTTGCGTAGTTTGCCCCAGGTTTTGATGGAAGTCCAGTAGTTTATCGAGTTCACGTTAGTTCGATGCAAAGTCACCGAAATTCGGGCTAATTCCAAGCGCGATAGATTAAGTTTACCTAGTAAAAGTCTGGGCAAACCGCTCACGGTTTGCGTGCGCGGGGCATCTGCGAACGGGCGCGCCGCGTCGATCGCCCCGTCGGGCGCCTCGACGCGCTGCGATTTGTGCAACCGGGCTGAAAAACGATCCGATCCCCTTTTTAACAAGATCACGGATTTGCGGCGCCTCTGAAGGAAACCTCTTCGCAGATATCGGCGCGGCCCTGTCCTTTCGTCGTCACTTGCGATCTTGCGCGTCTTCCGCGCACAGTCCACCGCCCCCCGGCGTTCTGCCGAGGAGACGACGACGGCGCGGGAATCAAACGCCCTCTATGTGCCGCAGGAATTCGTTCGGAGACATATATCCGTAGCGGCGCAAATCCTTTCTCTCGGTACCGTCGGCCGCAAAGAACAACAAAGCCGGCGGGCCGAACACGCCGAAACGCTGTTTGATCGCCCGCGCGTCGGGGTCGCCCGGGTCCGTGACGTCGACCTGGAGCAGAACAAATCGATCCCTGAGGGCACGATTCACCCGCATATCCTCGAAGGTGGCCTTCTCCATGCGTACGCAATCGACGCACCAATCCGCGTAGTAATCCAGCAACACCGGTTTACTCAATGTCTTCGCCTGCTGCAGTTGCGCGTCGAGCTCGGAGACGGACGCCACGCGTGTAAACAGGCGTCGCTGCTCGACGGTGGTCGCTCTCGCGGCGCCCGCTTGTTCGAGGCCCAGACCACCCAATTCAATAGGACGAAATACGTCGCGACCGCCCGTCATTCCTCCGATCAGCGCCAGCACGCCCCAAACCAGCAGGAAAACGCCGGCGCCCTTGAAAGCATAGCGCCAACCGTTGGCGCCTTCGGGCAGACCCTGCGTCGCGCCCATGAACACTGCGGTGACGATGAACAGAGCGGCCCACAGATAGAGCACGGGGACCTCCGGCACCGCCCCGAGTAGATAAATGGCCACGCCCAACAACAGCACCCCGAACGCGTGCTTGACGCGATCCATCCATGCCCCGGCCCGGGGCAACAAATACCCGGCTCCGAAGCCGAGGGCGATCAGAAACACACCCATACCCAGCGACAGAGCAAACATAATGGCACCGCCAAGCACTGGATCGCCCTTAACGATGGCGACGCCGAGCGCGACAATAAGCAACGGCGACACGCATGCACCGACTATCAAGGCCGAAATCATGCCCAAGACGAAGACGACGCTTAAAGCGCCTCCCTGCATGCTGCGGGTGCGGTGCTGCAGTCGGGACTGGATTGCCGAGGGCATCTGGATTTCGTACACGCCAAACATGGATAATGCCAACAGCACCAAAATCAGGCTGATGGTCCCGATTGCCCATATATTCTGAAAATAGGCCTGCAGCTGATCCCCGGTAGCCCCGGCGAGAACGCCGGCGACGGTATACGTTACCGCAGTACCTAAAACGTAAGTGGTGGCGAGCACACCTCCCTTTTTGTTCGTGATGGCCTGGCCTTGACCGGCGATGATGCTCGATAAGATCGGGATCATGGGCAGAACGCAGGGTGTAAACGTGAGCAGGACGCCTGAGAAAAACGCGGTCACGATATAACCCCAGAACCCCTCGTCGGCGCCCTCCCCAGACGGCGATTGGAGCGCGTCAATGGTGCCGGTGCCATCGGGGCTCGACGGCGCCGCCCTCGCTTCGTCCACGCCGGGCACGCTCAACTGCACCGTCTTGGTGATGGGCGGGTAACAGATGCCTTTGTCCGCACAGCCTTGGTATTTCACGTCGAATGTCGCAGTCGTCGCTTCGGAAAGCTCACGGACCAAAGGTATGGTGACGTCAAGGCCGGTGTAATACACGACGCTCTTACCGAAGAATTCGTCCTCTTTTTCCTTCCCCGGGGGTAGCTGATAGGCACCGATGGTGACGCCGGGTGTACGGCTTTCAAACTTTGTCTTGTCCTGGTACAAGTAGTAACCGTCGGCGATGGTGAAGGTCGCGCCGAGAGTGTCCGCGTCCAGCACCCCAAGCTCGAGACGGAAAGCGTCATCCGGATCCAGGAACTCATCTTGTTGTGCGCCACCCAGTAGATCGCGCAACGATGCCAAAGACGTGGGCGGCGTTTTGGCGGGGCTCGAATCTCCCAGCGACGCCGTGCCGCCGGAGCCCTCCGATAGCCCCGGCAGCGTCAAACTCACGGTGTGCTTGAGAGGCGGATAACATACCCCGATCGGTTCGTTGCATCCTTGTCCTTCGGCCTCAATCACGACGTCGAGCGGCGCGGAACTTGATCGTTGTACTGGAACATTGATGTAGACGGTGTCGGTATAGACCTCCACCTCTCCGAACAGAGGGTCTTGCTTCACGGTGCCCGGCGGAATTTGTATCGCGCCCAGCGTCACCGCCCCTTCGACCCTTCGCACCCGATACTTGTCGCGGTACATGTAGTAGTCCTTCGCGATGTCCCACGTGATCTGGATGGCATCCGGCCTAATGCTCGTCGCGCTGAGCGCAAACGCCTTGCCCGGGTCGAGCAATTCCTCCTGCTGGGCATGCGCGGCCACGGATAACACGCCGAGCGTGATGAGGCGCAGTAACGTCTTCATAGACCAAAAAATGTTCACGATTTGTGTGCGAAGTGCAACCATGCGAGATACTCGGCCGAACCCTCCCTGATAGGGACTGCAATAATTTCCGGAAGTTCGTAGCTGTGCAAGGACTTGATGCGCCGCTCGATTGCGGAATAATCAGCGACTGTTGACTTGATGAACAATAGGTATTCGCCCGCGGATTCCACGGCACCCTGCCACCGATACACGGATTCCACCCCCGGTACGATGTTGACGCAGGCGGCCAGAGATTCTTCGATCAAGGCGTGGGCCACCTCATGCGCGACTTGCTTGTTCGGGCAGGCGGTGATTACGATCTGACAATCGGACTCCATGTTGATCCCGGAAAGTGGTCGTTGAGCTTTCGAGCAAGACTTAAACGGATGCTCTAATTATTACACGGCGCAATGCGAACTGCGGTCACGTATATTACAAAAATAGCCTGTCGCGATCGCAACCTCCACCTCGGCGTCGTCGGTGTCCACCGGATCCTGCGGTCGTCACGGGTACGGCGTCATCGGCACTTTTTGCCGTTGAGCGAAAAAATCACCGTCGCCGGCCAAGGCATCCGAAAATTCTGAGGTTTGGGGCGACGGGCAACGCCCGGACCCCCGTCCGCATACGTCGCAAGCCGCCCTGCGCTGGTTATTATCGAGGCCGATGGACTAACATCCGACACTCTAGCGCCTCCACCGGCTGCTGGAGCGCATGAATCGGGTAGCGGGCGGTATTGAGACTTTGACGACGATGACGTGACGCCATTTTCCATCTTGCTAACGGTGTTCCTGGTGGTGCCGCTGATCGAGATCTATCTGCTGATCAAGGTCGGGGGCCTCATCGGCGCCGGCTGGACGATTTTCTGTGTCGTGTTCACTGCGGTGCTGGGGGCCTTCCTCGTTCGGTCGCAGGGTTTTGCAACGCTGCGGCGCATCCAGGCGGACCTGGACGCGGGCGCGTTGCCGGCGATGAGCCTGCTCGAGGGCGTGTGCTTGTTGATCGCCGGTGCCCTGCTCCTCACGCCCGGGTTCGTGACCGACGCGATCGGTTTCGCCTGCCTCACACCCGTCCTGCGCCGTGCGGTCATTCGTTATGCCCTGGAACGCGGACTCGTCCATGACCGCGGAAGGTCCGGGGCGGACCGGGGCCCGGGGCCCGGTCCCGAACCGGACGGAGGCACGACCGTGGAAGGGGAGTATCGGCGCCTCGACGACGAGACTTGACATCTCCTTCGACATGAATATTATTAGCACTCATCAACGACGAGTGCTAACAGCTTCGTCGCGACGGAAAACCTGTACATCAAACCGTAACCTTCAGAGGAGATCGAACGAATGGCAATTCGTCCACTTCATGATCGCGTATTGGTTCGTCGCCTTGACGACGAAAAGAAGAGTCCGGGAGGGATCGTAATTCCCGATACCGCCGCCGAGAAGCCTATGCAGGGCGAGATCGTGGCCGTAGGGAACGGCAAGATCCAAGAAAACGGTGAAATTCGCCCGCTGGACGTGAAGAAAGGCGATAAGGTGCTGTTTGGGAAGTATTCCGGCACCGAAGTAAAAGTCGAAGGCGAGGAGCTTCTCGTCATGCGTGAAGACGACATCATGGGCGTCATCGAGTAACCCCTGGACACAGTATATTTTTAGGAGACAACAACCATGTCTGCGAAAGAAGTAAAATTCGGTGAAGTCGCGCGCTCGAAGAAGCTCCGCGGCGTAAATGTCTTGGCCGACGCGGTCAAGGTCACGTTGGGCCCCAAGGGTCGCAACGTCATCCTGGAAAAATCCTTCGGCGCGCCGACCGTGACCAAAGACGGCGTCTCGGTGGCCAAAGAGATTGAGCTCAAGGACAAATTTGAGAACATGGGCGCGCAGATGCTCAAAGAGGTGGCCTCGAAGACCTCCGACGTCGCGGGCGACGGCACCACCACCGCAACCGTACTCG
>JBFGKR010000099.1:0-6692 GCA_041576575.1 Arenicellales bacterium
CAGAGATACTCGCGAATCGGAAAAATCACCCAGTGTTTTTGCAGATTTTGGCGGTGTCACGGGGACTCGATCGTAACCATTGACGCGAACCAATTCCTCGATCAGATCGCATTCTTTTTCAATGTCGAATCGGTGCGTCGGCGGGGTAACCCACCACGCCATATTGCGTTTTTCCACGTCGCGAGCGAAGCGACTCAACACGCCCTCTATGCGCCGCGGGTTCATCGGCATCCCGAGCAATTGTTCGACGCGACGTTGACGCACACGAACCGGACGCCGCCGGGGAAGCCGCCGCCGCGAGGTCCTGTCGATCACGGGACCCGCCCGGCCTCCCGTAATGTTTTTTAGCAACGCGGTGGCGTAGTGGATCGCGGGGAACGCAATCGCCGCATCGACGCCGCGCTCAAAGCGATGCGCCGACTCGGTGTTGAAACCGTAGCTTCGCGCCTTTCCAGCAACTGCGGCGGGGGTAAAATGCGCCGCCTCCAGGAGAAGGTCCCGGGTATCGTATTGGATTCCGGACCCGGATCCACCCATAATTCCGGCTAGGGCGATCGGTCCTCGGTGGTCGGCGATGACGAGAGTGCTGTCGTCAGGTTCGACCTCCGAGCCGTCCAGCAAACCGAGGCGCTCCCCGGACCGCGCCACGCGCACATCTATCCCGCCATGGATCTTTTTTGAGTCAAAGGCATGCATGGGCTGACCGAGTTCCAGCATGACGTAATTCGTGACGTCGACGACGGGATTGATCGGTCGTACCCCACAGCGGCGAATTCGCTCTCGCATCCACACCGGGGTGGCGGCCTGCAGGTCGATATTCTCCAGCACGCGACCCAGGTAACGTGGGCATAATTCCGGGTCGGAGACCTTCACCGCCATGGACGACGTGATTTCGTCATGCGACCCAGGAACATCTCGACGTTTGACCTTGGCGCCGGTCAACACCGAAAGCTCCCGAGCGATCCCGAGGACGCTCAGACAATCGCCCCTATTCGGTGTGAGATCAATGTCGATAATCCAGTCCGACAATCGCAGATATTCATCGACGCGCGCCCCGAGGACCGCGTCTTCGTCCAACAGATATAGGCCCTGCGAATCTTCCTCCAGACCGAGTTCCGTTCCGGAACACAGCATGGCTTCCGAGACCGTTCCTTTTATCGAGGTGGACGCGATGACGGGCCCGTTGGGCAGGGTCGCCCCGGGCAGAGCGGTGGGTACCCGCATTCCGGAAGCAGCATTCGCAGCGCCGCAAACGACCTCCAGCGACTTTTTCTTACCTACGTCGACTCGACAGACCTTCAATGCCGGCGACCGCGGGTGCGGCGCGACATCCACGATGCGCCCCACGAGTACGCCGGGCAGCTCGGAGCCCGCAGGACTCAAAGAGTCCACCTCCAACCCCGCCATCGTCAGTCGGTCGACCAATCCATGGATATCCAAGTCGATATCGATCCACTCACGAAGCCAGTGTTCGCTGACGATCATCGAAATTGCCGCAAAAAGCTCAGGTCGTTTTCGAAAAACAAACGCAAGTCGTCCACTCCGTAACGCAGCATCGTCAAACGTTCCACCCCCAATCCGAAAGCGAAGCCGGTATAACGTTCCGCGTCGAGATCGACGTGAGCGAATACGTCCGGATGCACCATGCCGCAACCTAGAACTTCCAACCATCCGCTCTGCTTGCACACGCGGCAACCGACCCCGCGGCACAATACGCAGCCGATGTCGACTTCCGCAGACGGCTCGGTGAACGGGAAGTAAGACGGCCGGAAACGCACCTTGAGCTCGGACTCGAAGAACTCCTGAAGAAATTGAATCAACACCCCCTTGAGATCGGCAAAACTGGTCGACTCATCGACCGCGAGCCCTTCGATCTGGTGAAACATTGGGGTGTGCGTGATGTCGGAATCGCAACGATAGACGCGCCCCGGTGCAATGATGCGAAGCGGGGGCGCATGCTTCTGCATATACCGGATCTGAACCGGGGAGGTATGCGTGCGAAGCAGCATATCTCCATCGACGTAGAACGTGTCGTGCATGGCCCGCGCCGGGTGATCGGGGGGTATATTCAACGCCTCGAAATTATGAAAGTCGTCCTCGAGTTCGGGCCCCTCGGCGACCTCGAATCCCATGCGGATAAAAATCTGTTCCATGCACTCCAAGGTGCGAGTGACCGGATGCAGCCCTCCCAGGCGGATACCTCGTCCCGGCAGCGTCACATCAATCAGGTCGTGCGCCAGCTTCTGCGCCACCACTTCCGCCTGCAGTTGCTCGCGCCGCTCGCCGATATGGGTCTCTATGGTTCGCTTTGCGTTGTTCACCGCCTGACCGAACAGCGGTCTCTGTTCTGCTTCCAAGCCGCTGATGCGCTTCAGTTGCTGGGTGATGAGACCTTTTTTTCCGAGGAAACGAACTCGGACCGATTCCAGCGCATCGAGATTCTCCACGGTACCAATTGCATTCATCGCCTCCGTGAGCAGGCGATCCAGTTCACTGCCGCTTGCTGGACTCATAGACATAAAACGAAAAAGGGAAAGGCTTTTGCCTTTCCCAGTCCGAGGATTTCAGTCATGAATTATTGGTTGCGGCGAATTTACTGCGAATCCATTACGCGGCGAGGGCCACCTTAGCTTTCTGCGCAAGATCGTTGAACGCCTCCTTATCTTTCACCGCCAGATCGGCCAGGATCTTTCGATCTAACGCGATGTTGGCCTTGCTCAAGCCGCTCATGAAGCGGCTGTAGTTCATCCCGTTCTCCCGGGCCGCCGCGTTGATCCGTATGATCCACAATCTGCGGAATTGGCGCTTTCTCTGTCGGCGATCTCGATACGCATTTTGTTCGGCACGATTTACTGCCTGATTTGCAACCCGGAACGTCCTGCTTCGCGCGCCCCGATAGCCCTTGGCGCGTTCCAAGACTTTCTTGTGTCTAGCTCTTGCGGTGACCCCGCGTGTAACCCGTGGCATTAGGGAATCCTCAACTGTACGGCAGCATGCGGCGTACCAACGCCTCGTCGGCGGAAGCGACTAGCGGCGTCGAACGCAAATGACGCTTTCGCTTCTGCGATTTCTTCGTCAGGATATGATTCAAGTGCGACTGGGAGCGCTTAAAACGACCCGACGCGGTCTTCTTGAAGCGCTTCGCCGCCCCTCGGTTAGTCTTTAATTTGGGCATGTTTTCTCCGCAATCCTATTTCCGCCTCGGACCGATAACCATTACCATTTGGCGCCCCTCCATCTTCGGTTGCTGTTCAACGTGACCGAGGTCGGCCAAATCGTGTTCCACGCGTTTTAACAGTTCCAACCCCAACTCTTGATGCGCCATTTCTCGGCCCCGAAAACGCAACGTCACCTTCGCTTTGTCCCCATTTTCCAGGAACCTTTTCAAGTTCTTGATTTTGGTTGCGTAATCGCCGACGTCGGTGCCGGGTCGGAACTTGATCTCCTTGATATGAATCAGCTTCTGCTTTTTTTTCGCCGCCGCGCGCCGCTTGCTGTGCTGGTAGCGGAACTTTCCGAAGTCCAGAATCCGGCACACCGGAGGATCTGCGTTGGGCGAGATTTCAACCAGATCCAGTCCCTCTTCCCGAGCACGACTCAGGGCGTCTTCCAGGGGCACGATTCCGACCTGTTGCCCGTCGGTGCCGATCAAACGCACTTGCGGTGCGGTTATCTGTCCGTTTACTCGCTGCTGCTTCTCTGATGCGATACCTGTTTACCTCCGCCGATTCGGCCACGCGTATCAGTGTTAAAACCGGCGGATTTTAATGCTGATCGTCCACTATCTCAAGCAATTTTCCGCTGGATCGAAACAATTGCGCGATGGCGTGGAAATGGTAGGCGCGAGTGGGATCGAACCACCGACCACTACCATGTCAAGGTAGTGCTCTACCACTGAGCTACGCGCCTGCCGGAGTGCGGAAAAATAGCACACCTGTTCGCGGCTATTCAATTTATGCCTCAATCACCGCGAGGTTCGTTTTTCGTAGATCCGCAATTTTGTCTCGGACCCGTGCCGCCTCTTCGAATTCAAGATTTTTTGCGTGCTCGTACATCCTTTTTTCGAGCTTCTTCAGCAGACGCCCGATTTGCTGTGCCGATTGCGCGCCGAATTGCGACTCACTTTCGGCGACCGCGCTGCGAAACCGTTCCTCGCGCAAGTACATCCTCTGCTCTGGCTTGAGTCTGTCGGCGACACCGTCGATGATGTCGCGCACCGCCTTCTCCACTCCCTTGGGCGTTATTCCGTGGTGCTTGTTGTATTCGATCTGTTTGTTGCGACGACGCTCAGTTTCCTCTATGGCGACCCGCATCGACCGCGTGATCGTGTCGGCATAGAGAACAGCGGTGCCGTGTATGTTTCGAGCGGCGCGTCCCACCGTTTGGATGAGGGACCGGGTCGACCTCAAAAAGCCCTCCTTATCCGCGTCCAACACCGCGACCAGAGACACTTCCGGGATGTCCAGACCCTCCCGCAGGAGATTGATCCCCACCAGAACATCGAACACTCCGGCCCGCAAATCCCGAATTATCTCCACCCGCTCAACGGTATCGATGTCCGAATGCAGATAGCGGACGCGCAATCCGTGCTCGCTCAGATAATCCGTCAAATCTTCCGCCATGCGCTTGGTCAAGGTCGTTACCAGCACGCGCTCGTTGCGAGCGATGCGTTTTCGAATTTCCGAGAAGAGATCATCGACCTGTGTTACCGCCGGTTTCACTATGATTTCGGGATCGATCAACCCGGTGGGCCGCACCACCTGATCGATGACGGCGGAGGAGTGTTGTTCTTCGTAGGGGCCGGGTGTCGCCGATACGAAGATGACCTGTGGCATGAGCTGCTCGAACTCATCGAATCGAAGTGGGCGGTTGTCCAGGGCGGAAGGTAAACGAAACCCAAAGGTCACCAGCGTCTCTTTGCGGGAACGGTCTCCGCGGTACATGCCCCCGAGCTGAGGCACCAGCACGTGGCTCTCATCCAGAATCAAAAGCGCGTCCTCCGGCAAATAGTCCATCAGGGTCGGCGGCGGTTGACCCGGCTGCCGACCCGACAGATAGCGCGAATAGTTCTCGATTCCATTGCAGTAGCCCAACTCCTGCATCATTTCAATATCGTACAAGGTGCGTTGCTCGAGGCGTTGCGCTTCGACCAGCTTGCTCTCCTTACGGAGCGCTTCCAAACGATGCCGCAATTCGATCTTGATAGCGTCGATGGTTTTCAGAACCGTTTCTCGGGGCGTCACGTAATGCGTCTTCGGATAGATCGTGGCGCGCCGCAGCCGATCGTCGATTTCTCCCGTCAGCGGGTCGAAACGGGACAATCGTTCGATCTCATCCCCAAACAACTCGACGCGTACAGCCAATTTTTCCGACTCTGCCGGGAAGATGTCGATCACATCGCCGCGCACCCGGAAAGTACCCCGACGCAATTCCATGTCGTTGCGCGTGTATTGCAGCTCGGACAAACGGCGCAATATCGCCCGCTGATCCATCGATGCGCCCTCGCGCAGATGCAGAATCATGTCGTGATAGGCGGCGGGGTCTCCAAGACCGTAGATCGCGGAGACCGTAGCAACGATTATGACATCGTCTCGTTCCAACAGCGCCTTGGTCGCGGACAGGCGCATTTGGTCTATGTGTTCGTTTATGGAAGCGTCCTTCTCTATATAAGTATCGGTGCTCGGTACGTAGGCCTCCGGCTGGTAATAGTCGTAATACGACACGAAATACTCCACAGCATTGTGCGGAAAAAAGTCCCGCATCTCCGCGTACAATTGCGCCGCGAGGGTTTTGTTCGGCGCCATTATGAGTGTCGGCCGCTGAACGCGCACGATAACGTTCGCCACGGTGAAGGTTTTTCCCGATCCCGTGACTCCGAGCAGGGTCTGGTACGCCTCGCCCGCCTCGAGTCCTGCCACCAAGGCCTGGATCGCCGTAGGTTGATCGCCCGCGGGATCGAATTCACTTGCCAACTGAAACTGCTTCATCTCGCGTATTTCTCTCTAGTCGCTCGACGCATTACTGGTTACACTACGCCGCGCTCTGCCCTCATTCACCAATTCATTATCGATTTTACAGCTATGAAACTCGCCCCCCGTGTCCAAGCCATAAAGCCATCCGCAACGCTGGCCGTCAGCGCCCGCGCACGCGAATTGCGGGCGTCCGGCAAAGATGTGATCGGTCTAGGCGCTGGAGAGCCGGACTTCGACACACCCGCGCACATCAAGGACGCCGCAATCAAGGCGATCCGCGACGGCGAGACCAAATATACCGCCGTGGATGGGACGCCGGGACTCAAGGATGCCGTCCGCGACAAATTCGAGAGAGAGAACGGATTGCGCTATTCGGCCGACCAAATTCTGGTGTCGTCCGGCGCAAAACACTGTCTTTACAATCTGTTCCAAGCCCTTCTTAACAAAGGCGATGACGTTGTCATTCCGGCGCCCTACTGGGTGTCCTACCCGGACATGGCGTTGCTGTCCGGGGCTACGCCCGTGGTGGTGCCCGCCACCATCGAGCAGGACTTCAAAATAACGCCGCGGCAACTCCAACAGGCAATGTCCGCCTCCACCCGTCTATTCATAATCAACAGCCCGAGCAACCCCTCCGGTCGCGCCTACACCCGGGAAGAACTGCGTGCGCTTGGTGCTGTGCTGCGCGATCACGAAGACGTCATCATAGTCACCGACGAC
>JBFGKR010000100.1:0-6677 GCA_041576575.1 Arenicellales bacterium
AACAGGTTTACCGCGAGCCGATTCTCATCGTGCCGGCGTGGATAATGAAGTACTACATTTTGGACCTCTCGCCGGAAAACTCGCTAGTGCGTTACCTGGTCGACAAGGGATTTACGGTCTTCATTGTTTCCTGGAAGAATCCGGGTGAAGGCGATCGCGAGGTCGGAATGTCCGACTATCGTCGCCGCGGAGTCCTCGCGGCTCTGGACGCCATCTCGCAGATCTGTACTGATAATCGAGTACACAGCGTCGGGTATTGTCTGGGTGGCACCTTGTTGACGATCGCCGCGGCCGCAATGGCTAGAGATGGCGACCAGCGTCTCGCATCCATAACACATCTCGCGGCGCAAACGGATTTTACCGAGGCTGGAGAATTGATGTTGTTCATTGATGATGCTCAGGTTGCCTTTCTGGAAGACATAATGTGGGAACAGGGATATCTCGACGCTAAACAAATGGCGGGTACGTTTCAACTTTTACGCTCGAATGATTTGATCTGGTCGCGAGTCATACATGACTACCTCATGGGTGAAAGACGGCCCATGAATGATTTGATGGCCTGGAACGCGGATACCACACGCCTACCGTATCGCATGCACTCCGAGTACCTGAGATGGCTGTTCTTGAATAACGATCTCGCCGCGGGAAGGTATAAAGTCGACGGACGGCCGATTTCGATTACCGACATCCGCGCGCCTATTTTCTCGGTGGCAACCACCGAGGACCACGTGGCGCCTTGGAAATCCGTTTACAAGATCCACTTGCTGGCGGACACCGACGTCACCTTCGCCCTCACGAGCGGAGGACACAACGCAGGCATAATCAGCGAACCCGGTCATCGCAACAGGTCGTTTCAAATCACGACGAGTACGCAGGAAGACAAATTCATAGACGCGGACACGTGGCGCACAAGCGTAACCGAAATGACGGGGTCGTGGTGGCCCGCGTGGGTGGCATGGCTACAGCAGCACGCTTCCGACAAGACATCGCCACCCCCTATGGGCTTGTCCGAGCGCGGCCAGGCGCCGCTAGGGGAGGCGCCGGGCACTTACGTGCATCAGAAATGACTTCTATCGGCGCTGGTGGCAGGCCATGCAACCGCCTGACAATCGTCCGGCCAAATAATAATTGGGGGGATCTTTTTCCACGAATCTCAGCGCTTCGAGCACTTGGTTTTTGAATTCGTCGATGTTTTCGTCAATAAGCAGATGGTTGGTTGATCGCGGTCCGGCACCCAGTCTGTCGGCAAGCTTTGCCATATGCTGCAAAATCCCGATAATCTCATCCCTTTGGTAGGGGAGAATAGTTTCCGAGCCCGCAATAATGTCGTCGATCCGCCAAATGTCTACGTTGAATTCAGCCATAGCGCTCACGACTTGGGTGTGTTCGAGATATACGAAATCGGGAGGATAAGTCGCCTTGCGGACCCATGCGCAACCGGTCGCAGAAGCAACGAGAAGGACGGTAACAACGACGTGCGTAACACCTTTTATCATGAGCGTTGTCTCCAGCGTCAAGGCGGAATGAGTGACACGTTACTCATTCCGCACTCGGCAAACAATGACGAGCATCAATCGCTCGTTTTAAAAGCGCGCTTCGCTGGTTCCTGCGACAGTCGGCGGTGCCTGCGCCGGTGAACGAGCATTACTTGACCCCCATGTTTCGCCCCCGATCGGTGGCCGTGTTCGGCGCCAGCGAGAGCCCAAACTCGGTGGGGATGGTCCTGTTCCGAAATATTCGAAAAAGCGGATTCGCCGGAAGGATCTATGCGATCAACCCAAAACACAAGCGAGTGCAAGGCGTAAAGGCGTATGCGCGTGTGGAAGACATTCCTGACACGGTCGATCTCGCGGTCGTCGCCACGCCCGCGGCGACGGTTCCGACTATTGTTGAGGAATGTGGGCAACACGGAGTGCCCGCAGCAATAGTCCTGTCGGCGGGGTTTCGCGAGGTCGGGAACGGCGGCGTGGAGTTGGAGCGGAGAATGCTGGCCGCCGCGGGGCGCCACAGCGTGCGCATACTAGGGCCCAACTGTCTGGGCGTTTTGAGCCCCCACGTCGGCCTCAACGCCACCTTCAGCGCAAATGGCGCGAAACCGGGCAAACTGGCGCTGGTGTCGCAATCCGGAGCCCTGTGCACGGCGATCCTGGACTGGGCGGAGTCCAACAATGTCGGATTCTCGTACGTAGTCTCGACGGGAATAGGCGCGGACGTCGGCTTTGGCGAAATTCTCGACTTCCTGGTTGTCGACCCCAAGACCGAGGGCATCTTGCTGTATATCGAAGGGATACGCGACGCACGCCGATTTATGAGCGCGCTGCGTGCCGCAGCCCGTGCAAAACCCATTGTGGCGATGAAGTCCGGCCGCCACGAACAGGGATTACAAGCGGCAGTGTCACACACCGCGGCCATGGTGGGTGGAGATCAGGTCTTCGATGCGGCGCTGCGACGAGCCGGAGTTGTGCGCGTGCTGCACTTCAGCAATTTTTTTGCCGCCGCCACGATTCTAGCCAGTGGTTTGCGCGCCAAGGGCGATCGAGCCCTCATCGTGACCAACGGAGGCGGACCCGGTGTCATGGCCGCCGACTACCTCACCGACAGACAATTGCGGCTCGCCGAGTTGTCCCCAGAGACGACGTCCGCCCTGGATGCAGCGCTCCCGGCGGCGTGGTCCCGCGGCAACCCCATAGACATCCTCGGCGACGCCGCACCGGAACGTTATCGCCGCGCGGTAGAAATATGCAGCAGAGATAAAGACTCCGACGCACTCATCGTCATTCTCACGCCACAGGCCATGACAGACCCTCTTGCGGTGGCACGTGAGATAACCGCGGCCCACGATCAAAAGACAAAGCCCATGCTCACTTGCTGGATGGGTGAAGACGGCATCGCGCCAAGCCGTGCATGGTTCCACGAAAAAGGGATACCCACTTTCAGAACACCCGAGGCCGCAGTCGATGCATTTTCGTTTCTCGCAGCTCATCACTGCAATCAGCAGATGCTGCTCCAAGTGCCCGAGCCCGCGACCCATCGCGACCCACCGGACGTCGAGGGAGCGACAATGATTATCAAAGACGTGCTGAAGAACTCGAGGCATCTGCTCAATGCCGCAGAAGCTAAAGCGATCCTCGCAGCATTCCGCATAGCCACAACTAAGAGCATTCTGGCTCGTTCTCCGGAGGAGGCGCTGACTCTCGCCGAGGGTCTCGGATTCCCAGTGGTGTTAAAGATTGACTCGCCCGACATTACCCACAAGTCGGACGTGAACGGAGTACGTCTGAACATATCCGGCGCACGGCATCTGCGAGCGGCTTATCAGGACTTGATCGCATCCGTTAAAGAGCAGCGCCCCCGGGCGACGATTTCGGGAATATTGATCGAACCCATGATCAAGTCACCAAATGGAAGAGAACTGATGATCGGGATGGTCCGTGATAAGGTTTTCGGCCCCACGGTCAGCTTTGGTATTGGGGGTACTTTGGTCGAGGTTTTGGGACAGCAGGCGCTTGCGCTGCCGCCACTCAATCGGTTCCTCGCCGAAGAGTTGTTGAAAAGCGGGCGAATCGCCCGGCTGCTCGCCGATTTTCGCAATTTTCCAGCCGTGGATAGCGAAAGTATCGTATCGATGTTATTGCGTGTATCCGAAATGATATGTGAATTGCCCTGGCTCACGGAACTCGACATGAATCCTCTCATCGCTGACGAACACGGCGCAATAGTCGTGGACGCCCGCATAGTGGTTGAACAACACCGACCCAGCGAAGGAAGATACGGGCACATGGCGATACACCCCTATCCCACCGAGTTTCGACGTTGCATTCAATTGACCGACGGCAGCGAAGTCCTGATTCGCCCGATTCGGCCCGAGGATGCATTGATAGAGAGCGAGTTCGTGCAGCAACTTTCCGATAAGGCGAAGCACTTTCGGTTTATGTATGCCTTGAAGGAGCTGACTCCGGCGATGCTGTCGCGTTTTACCCAGATCGACTACGACCGTGAAATGGCCCTGATCGCCGTAGTCCAAGAACAAGGGAGGGAACTGGAGATCGGCGTGGCCCGTTACATCATCAATCCCGATGCCACCAGCTGCGAATTCGCTATAGTAGTGGACGACGAGTGGCAAGGCAAAGGACTCGCCACCGAGTTGCTGGGATATCTGATCGAGATCGCCCGTCAAAAGGGCTTGCGCAGCGTAGAAGGCAAGGTGCTATCGGACAACAAAGACATGCTGCAGTTGTCCGAGGCGATGGGCTTCCGCATAGAAAGAGATATTGAAGATCCGCAAATCATGAATATATCGAAGTCGATCTAGCTCGGACCTTACTCCGATGCACTGGTGGTCCGCGACAGACCGCGCATCGGCGTCAATGAGAAAACAAGACCGGCACCGTCATATGATTGAGCAGATGGCGCGTGGTTCCACCCAGCACAAGTTCGCGGAAACGAGAATGCCCGTAGGCTCCCATGACGATCAGATCTGCGGACTTGTCGGCGGAACGGGAAAGCAGGACGTCGCCAATTGAGATGTCTGCGTTGTTGATCGATTCCGCTTGCACCTTTACGCCATGCCGTGACAGATGCAGACTGATCGCTGCGCCGGGCATAGCGTTTTCTTGTTCCGCTTCCGGCAGATTGACCGTTAGCACAATGACGCTCTTTGCGCGTGCGAGCAGGGGAAGCGCGTCGTTGACGGCCCGCACCGACTCACGAGTGCCGCTCCACGCAACCAGTATTCGCTCAATCGCGCAATTCTGTACGCCGACGGACGGCACCACCAGTACCGGTCGCCCCGACTCCAAGGCGACTTTGTCGGCGTACGCGAGTTCCAGGAATTCCGGTACGTTCTTTTCAGTTTGTCCGACCACAACCAGATCCGAATACCGGGCGTGTCGCACCAGCTCCTCGACGGGATTTCCCTCCACAGCGCGCCATTCTGACTGCAGACCAAAGTGCGCGCTCCGCGACTGAAACTGCTGTTTGACTTTGTCGGCCTCGGCCTCTTCGCGCTTCGCTACTCGGTCCAACACATCTGCGGGAATTTGTGCGTCCACATAGGCGGGTATTGTCCAAGAAGACATCAGATAAAGACCCGTGAGGTGGGCGTCGTTTTCTCGCGCCAGGGTCGCGGCGTATTCCATGCGCGCGGCAGACGATTCACGATTATCGATGTGTAGCAGGACGTCTTTGATCGGCATCGATATTCTCCTCAGGTCTGTAAAAAACTAAGATCCGACTTGGCGCACAGGTCCTGCGTTCGTGGATCAGAGCATGTTCGCCGTTGTCGCAGCAGAATCGCCCGGAGTCTGCGCGACTGCAATTCGGCGCCGCGCATCACGGCGAAGAAACCCCAATAGTTTGCCTGCGCCCGGCTATTCCGACTTGATCCGCGAGGCACTTTGGACCGTTTGGGACGAACAGTCCAATTCTCACCCCGTCTCGAAAGCCCGCACCTTCGCTTCGCTCAAACCAAAGCCACCGCAATCTAATTTCTTCGTCTTTATCCGGCATCCTCGCAATGACGTGCGACCAGTCAACTCTTTGCGGCACGATAGGACGAGGGCGGTATGAGCACGGATAACGGATCCGAGGGAGGCATCGGTCATGGATTCAAGAGGCAAGCCGTCCAACCTTCTGCGGACTTGCTGTAACACACGCGTTCGTGCAGATGTCGCCAACCTGCCCGCCAGAATTCGATTCGATGTGGAAGAACCCGATATCCGACCCAGGTGGAAGGTCGTGGGACCCGTTGATCCTGATATAGTTGTTGCATCATCGTCAATCGAGCTTGCAGCAAGTCGCGAGACTCCAGCGGCTGCGATTGTTGAGACGCCCATGCCGCGAACTGTCCGTCTCTCGCTCTTGTTGCCCAATACGCGTCTGCCTCTTGATCCTCGACCAACTCGACGACACCCTCGACCGTGACCTGTTCCATCAAAGGTTGACAGAAGAAACACAGGGCGACCTGCGGATTGAAGGCGATTTGCGCCCCCTTGCGGCTGTGCCGGTGGGTAAAAAAAACGAAACCCCGTTGATCGTAATCTTTGACCACAATAGTGCGAACCGACGGTTGTCCGCTCTCGTCTACCGTGGCCAGAGTCATACTGAGGGGTCCTCCCAGATCGGTCTTTTTCGCCGTCTGAACCAATTGATCGAATCGAGTCAAGGCCTCGTCGAAGTAGTCCACTGCTGCAACCTGTGCCGACCGCATCGTCACCTCGCGTTCGCTGCACTATAGGCGAAAACCGCCTTCACCTAGTTTGATCCATATCAACGGCCGACGAAAATCGCCAGGAGACGACGGTCTTCGATGCTCCCCGCGTGCATCTTGCCGCACACCGAGTTCGAGCGTTGGTGTAAAACAAAGTTCAGAGCACGCGCGAGTCGCAGGAATCGAGAACGCGATGTGTTACGCCCCTGCTACGATTGACCGTGCTCGATCAGGCGGCTCGGTGCCCGGGGCGGTGACGACCTCAGAGAACACCGAGGGCTGTGATGTGCGGAGCTCGGCGCCGTCGTGCGCTGCGCGCCGCGCCCAAGATTGTCGCGCCGGAGGCGGTCGAACCGCGGTCAGAAGTTCGCATGCCCTGGGAGGTTGTCGCCAGGCGTTGAACGCGCGTGTAAGCCTTACGACACGAAGGGACGTCGCGATGCCTTGCCGCGGGAGCGCGGCGTTCGTC
>JBFGKR010000101.1:0-6659 GCA_041576575.1 Arenicellales bacterium
GTTCCTGGACGCAGGCAATGCCTTCGACGATTTTCATGTACCCCTGGAAAAAGGTGTGGGATTCGGCGCGCGCTGGCATTCCCCCGTGGGCTCCGTACGCCTCGATATCGCTAACGCGATCTCCCGGCGGGATCGGCCCTGGCGCATTCATTTCAGTATCGGGCCGGATCTTTAGGTAGCTCGCGAACGAACTGGAGCCGTCGTAAGCGCGTTTTCGGGCGCAAAGCACCGCCCCGGATATCGATTCAATTCGGTTTGACGACCAACCTGTTCTTTCCTTTATTTGCCGCCTTGGTGCAATATGCGGGTTACATGCGTCGATTATTAATCACTGTTTCACTGCTGGTAATTGTGCTTCTAGGAGGCGCAGCCTGGTTGATCGCAACCCCCTACGGTCTGCGTTGGATACTTCACGAGGCAACCGATTACTTAGCGATCGATCTCGAAATCGGCGAGGTGCAGGGACGTTTGGTGGGGCCGATCCGCATTCGGGATCTGCGCTATCAAGACCAGGCGGGTAACGTCGCCGGCGCAGGAAACATCGATTTCGATTGGCATCCACGCGCGCTTTTTGACGGAACGTTGCACGCGCGTCGCATCGTCGTTGACCGCCCGTTTTTTCGACAGTCCGCTCGCGGCCGCGATTCGAAGAGTGAAGCCACCCTGTCCTTGCCGGATATTCGTCTGCCTTTGGGGATCAGGCTCGATATGGCACGTGCCACGGACATTCAAGTTCACTCTCCGGACGCACCGAAGCCGGTTTCGATTGCCTTGGTCCAAATTCAAGCTCACACGGACGACCGAGACGTAGTTGTCGACACGTTGCAAGTCGCCTGGGAGGACAACTCCATTGCCGTGCACGGCCGCGTTACGCCGACGGCTGACTACCCGCTGGACATAAACGTTTCATGGATCGTCCGCGATCCGTCGCTGCTTCTTCCGCTACGCGGACGGAGCGCCGTCAGCGGGTCGCTGGAGCTTCTCGCCGTGAAGACGTCCCTGGAATCGCCGGCGTCGGGTCAATTGGATCTGGAGATTACCACGCCGTTGGACACGCTCCGTTGGCGGGGAAGATTAAGCTTGCATCCCGTGGACCTGGTGGCCCTGAACGCTCGTTGGCCGCAGTGGCGCGTCAGCGGAGACCTGGAAGGCCAGGGGGACCTCGGCCGAGTGGAGGTCTCCGGTTCCGTCAACGGGGATCACGACGCATGGGGTGCGCTTTCTTCCAAAATTGGTCTGCAATGGGCGTCACGGCTGCTGCGCGTCGAAAGAATGGAGCTAGCACGCGTGGGCACACCAAGCACGATTAGCGTCTCTGGACAGCTCGGCTTCCCGGTCACCGAGTCCGTGTCCTTCGATCTAAAGGGAAATTGGACGCACATCGCCTACCCGTGGCAGGGACCGACCGTGTGGGCGACACCGGAAGGGCGGTTCGCGGTCAGCGGGGACTTGGATGCGTTCACGCTGGAGCTGGAGGGCGCGGTGGAAAATGCCGAATCCGACTCCGGAGCGTTGTACCGTGTGGCGAAGAAAATCTCTATCGAAGCAGAGGTGCAGGACCCGCAGGGCAAACCGAAGCTGCGGGCGAAGGCGCGGATTCCCAACGTGAGATTCGCGGCCTACACGGTCGACGATCTGCGCGCCGATATCGACGTCGATGTCTCCGATATCCGAACTTCCCGCGTCGACGTTTTCGTTGCGGGACTTCGGGCGGAGGAACAGGCGATCCGCGAGCTACGCATACGAGGAGAAGGTCGCACCACGGAACATTCTCTGGAGATTCTTGGAAGCTATCGCGACTCCGAGATGCGCATCGCAGCGACCGGGGGCATACGGGGCAGCGCCTGGACCGGTTTTCTCGGTCAATTCGACGTGGCGGACGTCCTCGGGACGGACTGGTCGTTGGTGCCCGGCGACGTTCGACTCGACATTGCGACCGATATGTTGCGAACGGACAACGTCTGTTGGATCGGGTCGGGGGCGCGCGTGTGCGTCGCCGCACAATGGAGCATCGAGGCCGGGTGGAACGCCGAGCTTGCGCTTTACGAACTGTCGGCTTCCCACCTCGGTGAATTCATGCGATCAGACTTGGATTGGACCGGTACGGTCTCCGGTGATGTCCGCGCCGGCGCCAAACCGAACGCCCCGTTAACGGCGGACGCCGAAATAGTTACGGGCCCGGGATCGCTCTCGTTCCGCTCCGAAGACGGTGTCGTCGCGATTCCCTATGGCGATGTTTCCGTTACCGTCGCGGTCCAGGAAAATCGATTACTCGCGAATCTTACGGGTACATTGGACGATCAAGGAAAGGTGGCCGGCGCGGTATCGATTCACGATATCTTCGACACGGAGAAACCGAAACCGATCCAGGCCGAAGCCGGCGCTCAGCTGGCATCTCTGGATCTGGTGCGGGCGCTCATGCCCGATCTCGGCGTCGAAGGGGGGGCGCTGGATGTCCGGCTGAAAGTCGGCGGCGATACCAGCCGGCCGACGTTGCACGCCTCAGCGCAGCTTAGCGACGCCGCATTCGCAATACCGCAGACCGGCACCCGGCTCGAGGCCATTGAAATCCGGCTCGAGAGCGAAGACGAGTCATCGGTTCGGTTAACCGGCAGTGCCCGCGCCGGTGCGGGAGTGCTGAACGTTTCAGGCGGGTTGCGTTTCACAGATACGCGAACCTGGAGTACGGCGCTTCGAATCGAGGGCGCAGAGGTGTTGGCGGCGAATCTTCCCGAAGTGCGGATTACGTTGAGCCCGGACCTGAACCTGCGGTTCCAGCCGGGGCGTCTCGACGTAACGGGCGGTATTTTCGTCGACGAAGCGATACTGGCCCCCGAGCTGGCTGCCGGTTCCCAGGTCACCTTGTCGCCCGATATCGTCATCGTCGCGCCGCAAGGCGAGCAGACAGCCAGCGCCCTGGCGACCCACGCCAAGATAAGAATCGAACTGGGCGATCGCGTCAGTTTTGAAGGCTACGGACTCACAGGCAAGCTGCGCGGGAAACTCGAGGTCGTCCACGAACCGTCGAAACTTACGGTGGCCGTTGGTCAGGTCGAGATACTCGAGGGCATATATGCTCTGTACGGGCGCAAGCTCGAGATCGAAACCGGGCGGCTGAATTTCGCCGGCGGCAGCATAGATAACCCGGGTATCGAGGCGCGTATAGTGCGTAAATCGGGCGGCGTCATCGTGACCGCATCTGTGAAAGGAACGCTGCGGGATCCGGAGTTGACGCTGACGTCGGAGCCGGATATGCCAGACACAGACAAGCTTTCATACTTGATTTTTGGTCGCGGTGCCAAGCAAATCGGCAAAGGAGACGCGACGCTGCTGTTAAGTGCCGCCAGCACGCTGTTGCCCAAAGGGGGTTCCATAGGGGTTACAGAAAGATTGAAATCGGCTTTTGGCTTGGAGACCTTAACCGTGGAGTCGGATCAGAATTCGAACGGAGACGCCGTGGAGACTTCGCTGGTGCTGGGTAAGTATCTTACGCCACGATTGTACGTATCCTATGCAGCCGGTCTGGCGAATACCTTGAACGTGTTTCGGATGCGTTACGAATTGTCCAAGCGATGGTTGCTGCAAACCGAATCCTCAACGCGGGAGAGCGGGGGAGATATCCTGTACAGCATCGAACGCTGAATGGATACCTTGCTCGCAAGGTTAAATCGGTTGAAATATGCGCATTTGTCGCATTCATCCGTCAGGGAACCCGTTTTATCGGAGACGTCGGGGAACTTTAATAAGTTGTCGCGTAGTCACCCATGATCAAACAACCCGATCGAACTCCGGTACTCCGCCGTCATTGATCCGGTCCAGAGAACGTGATTGTCATCGACGGCGCGCCGCCGGCGTCCGCGAACGCGAACTACGCATTCCGGACGTGGGTATGTTTTCGCCGATACGAAAATTCCGGCATATAATGTTTGAGTCCGGAAGCACGGAATCCTGCGCACTCACTTTGACGTTTGAAGATCTGGTGGAAATCGAATCGGACTTGGAAAGAAAAATTTCTTAGAATCGAGAATTCATATTACAGTTACTGCCGCCGTGTTCCGCGTTGCCTCTAAACTTGCGTTGAAGATGTCAGCATGATCAGGCCCCCACGGGGGTCTGCGTAGAGGTGATGAACAAAAAATAATCCGTGCCGTACGGATAATGAACTCATTTTTTTTGCAACAAGAATGATCAGCTGAACTGGAGATTCAGAACATGCATCGTAAACCACGGAGATTTCTCGCAATAATATTGATCATTTTCGGCGGTTTGCTCATGTGGCTGGCGCCGGATGTATCCGCATTCGGGCTGTCGCTATTGGTGCTAGGTATTGTCATCGAGGTGGTCGGCATCTACCTCGAACACAAGGATGGAACTGATCGCTGAATACGGCGTCGACGAATGCTGCGTTCGTAACGAATTCCCCCGGGATCCCCGCAACCACGCACGCCGCCGCCAGTCGCCCGCTAGCGGCACTGAGGGGGAAGGTAACGGCTCTTGATAGCGGCGCTCGAGCATAGCCAACGTACGCCTCCGCGCCCGTTCTCCGGAACGAGTTTCACCGTCTTGTTATGTATCGCCGGTTCCTGCGCGGAAAATTCTACCGTTATGGTCCCCGCATTTCCGACAAAGACGCGGCGTACGTAGTTCCCGTTGATGGATTCGGCCGGAGCCGCACCTGCTTCGGTGTTGCTGGTGGGAAGGTTACCCGTGGTGTTCCACGTTTCCACCACCGCCAGCTTCGCCGCTGTAGTCAGATTCAATCCCTCTGAGACCTTGGCACGGACCGAGTAATCCTTGTAGACGGGAAGTGCCACCGACGTAAGAATGCCGACTACTCCCACGACCACCATTAATTCGATCAGTGTGAATCCCCGCTGACGCAAGATGACATACTCCAGAGTACGCTGCTCGTCTGTTTTCGGTTCGAGTCAAATGGATGCGTGTCTGGCAAGGAATGGACGAAACCCCCTTGTGACTTAGCATAGGCCGTATTCCTGTCCACGCAAGCATTATCGCAAGCATTAATTGTGCCAGTCGCCCATAGTGAGTTTTCATCTGAAAAATATCTCGACATTTCATACAGTTGAACTTATTGCCTCGCTGTTACCGAAGCCTCGCCGCGGGCCCATGCGGCGCGAAATTGCCAAATTTTGTCAATCGGGGCGGACGCTCGGAGGCGAGGCGCCGGTCCGGAGTTCTTACGCAGAAGACCCTGGGGGTGTGCGGCTTGACCCGGCGTCTATCCGCGGTTTCCGGTGTTGCTGCACGATGCGCTTGAGACACCCGCCCGAGTGCAGGCCGATGTAACACCGCGTGGCGCACGCGGGGACGCTGTAAACCATTTTCTAGTCCTACGCTCCCCGTTCGTTGGTACCGAAGGATCGTCCAGCGAACCTCGGTTTGCACCGGCTTCGCCGCCGTGCTCGCGAACGGACACCTTGTTCCGGACTCAGGGTCACCGACCGCTGCGGTAATGCAGGGACACGAATACGTTTCGGTCGGCGGAATTGAACGTGTCGGCAGTCTGGTATTGTTTATCGAATAGGTTGCCGACCTTGGCGCGTATCGAGACCCGAGGGTTGAAGCGATACTCGCCCATCAAGTCGAAGGTGCCGTAGCCCGGCAGACGGATTGTGTTTTCCGCGTCTTCGAAGCGATCGCCTTGAGCCGCCAAGCGGCCGCCTATGGTCCAGCGCCCGATGTCCGTGTGCATCTCGACACCGAGACTCTTCTTGACCCGTCGGCGTAGCCGTTTACCCGTCAGGCGGTCCACGGGATCGAGCAAGGATGCCACCGCGGCCAACTTCCAACCGGCGAGGCCGGTGGAAATTTCCAGTTCCCAACCCTTGATCCGGGCGCGGTCGACGTTTTCGGGAAAGAAAGTTCCGGAAACGGGGTCGAATACGGTCGCAATGAGATCGTCGATGGAAGTGTAATAGACATGCGCCCCCCACTCTCCCCAAACCTGCCGTCCCTCCAATCCCAACTCATAGGAATCGGACGTTTCCGGGTCGAGCGCGGGGTTGCCGAAGTCGGGGAAGTACAATTCATTGAAAGAAGGCGCCTTGAACGCCGTTCCATAGGATGCATAGATCCGGATTCCGTTCCCCCACTGAAAGTTCCAACCTAAACCGCCGGTCGTCTCCGAGTCGAAAGCCTCGTTGTCGTCGTAGCGGACGGATACAAGCATGTGATGATTGCCAAACGCGGTCAGCAATTGAGCAAACAAGCCGCTGTTGTAACGCGATGTCTCGGCGAAATTCACATCACTGTCGAGTTGTTCGTGACGAAAATCTCCGCCGAGCGTAAGTATTCCGTTTGTCCCGACGGAAATATTATTCTGTAGGATAAATTCCCGCCGCTTCGTGTCGAACCGCGAAGAAATCTCCCCGTCGGGGGCAAAATTCTCGGATTCGTCTCGGCTCTCTCCGACGCGCAGATGCAGATCCCACCATGTGGTGAAGTCGAAGCCGACGGCGCCGCCGATGACCTGTTGGACAAAATCCGTTTCATCCTGGAAGTTCCCATCGAATTCCGTCACACCGCTGGCACGCCATACAAAAGCGTCGGTCTTGACGCCCGTTGCGAACTCATGTCCGATGCGGGCGTGAATTGATGCGCTTTCATATCCGTCGTCATCGGGTTGATCGACGCCGAAC
>JBFGKR010000102.1:0-6631 GCA_041576575.1 Arenicellales bacterium
GGGAGGATTCCGTATGGTGTCGAAACACGATACGGAGATGCTGCAGAAAATCGCAAACGGGCAAAGCACCTCGCGGCGGCGCCATCATTTGCTCACGTTGTGAGGCTGTCGCCGTGCGTGTCGCGGAGCCTCGGACTCACGCGGCTAGATCGGTTGTCGCTGCTCGGATGGTGGATGGTATTTACGGACAGCCAACAGGTACTCGGACTTCGTTACGATCCCGTCCGCGTTTAGATCGAGCAGTCGATACTCCACGGGAAAACCGCCGCCATCGGTCTCTTTGTATTCCTCGGGGCTCAGGGAACCGTCGTTGTTCAGATCGATCTCGTCGAACAGCCGGGCCGCAAAGGATTCCATGGCCCGCATGTCGAAGCCTTGGGCACCAGCACCGGTGATGACGGATAGATGGATTAGGGCGAGCATTATGCGCTTCATGGCGAATCTGGTCACGGTCTGGAGAATCGGCATTATATGCCAAACCCAGCGAGGATGGTGCCGCGACTTCGTCCGTCTGCGACAGCCTCCCTCGGGAATGCTGTCGGCTGCCGTGCAAGCCCTCCGCACGGCGAATTCCACGGGGGTTTAGACCTCATCGCAGACTGGACTGCTCAACGTTCGGAAGAATTCCGGAAAATTGTTTCGCGGAGATGCGCCAGATGGGCAACGCGTCGCCAATTCCTTGCGACGCGATTTCTTCTCTTTCAGGTGAATACCTCTTGACGATGGAGGTCACCGCCGCGTCACGAGCGAATTCCTCCGACATGACGATATCGCCGCCGTGGCTTAGATCCTTCAGACCGGCGCAAACGTTAATTGCCGAGCCGAAATATTCGAGCCGGTGGTCCACGCTCACCAAAATACATCTTCCTGTGTGCAGTCCAATCTTGACGACGACCTCACACTCCGGGGCCGTCCGGTTGTACCAACACATGTCGTGCTGGACGCGGATCGCGCACCGCAGTGCGTCCGCCGGATGATGGAAAACCGCCATTACGGCGTCACCGTTATTTCTGACGATACTGCCGTCGTTTTCGCGTACGGCATCGTAAATCGCGCCACAGTGTTCTTTGGCCAAATCATAGGCACGCAAGTCGCCGAGGCGTTTGTACACGGCGGCGAAGTCCTTGAGACCCGTTGTCATGTATGACAATGCCTCCACTAAGAAACTGGGTCCGGCCGGCGGGACCTCGTCACGGAACAAGTCGTGGAATGCCTGCAGGGAACTTGCTCGCACAGTCGTGAGCCGGTCATCCCGCCATGCAGCCTCCTCCAGAATGAACGTCAACGGATCGGAGCCGCGGTTGATAAACGCCACCATGCCCACTGAAACCGGCGCCCCGGTGAGGACGGCGCCCGGTTCCGCGATGAGCTCGGGAAAACTACCGCCGCGATAGTCAATTCTGCAGTCGCCGCCGGGTTCGAGGGTTCGGAAGCAATAGCTTGTGTCGGGCTGCAGGCGAATGGGCTCGACTTGCTGCTCGCCGGCGGGCACGGTAATTTGGGCGATGATATGCGGGGTGCTCATCGGTCCCGACACATGCGGTTTTTCCAATTCGATTGTACGGATCGTCGTGGCCGGGGAAAAAACGAGTTCGACGTTTTGGGACAGATCGAGCCCGCAGTCGATATCACAGTTTGGGCAGTGCGCGCTGTGGGGCAGGAAGCGCAAACCCGGCACGGCCATGACGGCCGCCCGGCAGCGCATGCACAAAATCTCCCAACGAGAAACCAACAGTCCCTCAACAACGGCTTGTAAACAAACCTCGAGGGCGAGGCGCTCGGGAACGTCCCAGTGCTTCGCCAGCATCAATGGACGTATCGTGGCTACGTCTGCACAAGGACTGTCGAGCACGTAATGCGCGAGGTCGTGACCCAAGTCGTGGCCGTAATCCGTCGAGTTGATACGGTCTGCGATTTGCCTGGTCCGTACCAGGGTACCGGCGGCCAGCTTCGGGGGATTGAGATCGTACTCCGTGTCTCGCAGGCCTTCGCAGAACGCTTCCGCATCCAGGACCAACCGAGTGCTTTTCCGGCGAACACGCCTGAGCAAATAGGCGCCCAATAGTCGGCCGTATGAATTCGCCGGCTCCAATTCGATGGTGTACTCTACGTGGCTGCCGTCCCCGTCGGGTCGGACTTTGAATCCCGTTCTGAGACACCGGAACGGCCCATGCCGAAACACGTGGCGATGCCGGAACCAGCGATTGTAGACCCAGTTGGGAGGTTCACACTCCCTGCGAGACTCGTCTGCACGCAACTCGGTCGTAATCAGCCGCATCGGCGCACGATGCGATCGAGAGTTTCCTGCAATCTCGCCTAACGGAAATCCGCTCGCTTGTCGGAAGCGCTCGACATCACCCAACACGGTCCAAATTCGATGGACGGGAATCGCGGAGTTCCGACTGATGGTTAGACTATTAACTTTCGGCATGGGTATGGTGAAGGGGCTACGTCGAGTGAAAACAGCGGATCTTCCCCGGATTAACAACATGCACTAACTCGACGTCAGACCCATTTTGCTCCTTCCTACATCGACGCACGCTGCTTTGCGGGAACAGAGGGTGTAATCTGAAATCTGTGCGCCTGCGCTACTTCATCGTGATATCACTAGATCGCGCGCGAACCTCATGAAGAATCCCGGGCGCGCATTCACTCATTCCCGCAAAGCGTGCCGTTGAACACGTCTGCATCGACCGTGGCGTTATACGTTTCGAATCGTCTCGAGGGCCCGGTCCTCTCCGGTTGTTCCCGGATTGGTGGTCCATGGGCGCTGGTGTCATTCAGCGGAAGTAACTGCTTTTTATGCCAAAGTCGAATTCTCCGGTGGTATCCCATAGCGAATCAATCTTGTGTTGTCACCCTAGACTACCAGTCGGCGCGCCGCCGCACTTGGTACCCGAGCGCTGCCGTGGTCGGAGTGTCGATAACCGAACAGCGGGCGGCTATCTAGGCGTTTTCGCCCAGCGAGAAAATCGGGCGTGTTTCGATGCGCTCAAATAGCGCATTGCTCCCGGCAAACAACGTCGCATGGTCCGCCGTGAAACGATTTCGAGCCGATGAGCATTGCGCCAGGACCGTTGTCGCCCCGACATCATAACAGGCAGGGCTGCCGACAATTGAAAAATTTTGAAAACAGAATGCGGCGCGGCGCAGGGACCGCCATGAACAGGGCGACGTCGTCGGCACCGCCTCGTCGATTATCGAGCAGAGGGTTGTGGTGTAGCCACGGCGCGTTTTTTGTGAGGTAAAGCCGACCCGCCCTTGACTACCGTCAATGCGTTTTCAGCGGTCACGCCCACCCGAGAAATTGAAGCGGCATCCGTAGCGGCTATTGCACGCACCGCCTTCTTCGACACGTACGATCACGCCGTTGAATCTTAAGATTGCCCCATCGTGGTCTTCCTCGATTTCGGCGGCAATCGAGTCGCCGATCTTTAGCCGCCGTTCACTCTCCAGCAGGATTCCGGAGCGGCTTATGTCGACTACCAATCCGTTCGCGTAGTCGACATCTCTGTCAATGCGAAAGCGTATACATGCGCCGATCTTCAGTCGTTGAGCGTCGCGTTTTTCGATCATAGGTGAGCGCCTCCCCTAATCCAGTTACCGCGCCGAGGGGCCCTGATGATGGGAAAGGTGCGCGCTGCCGTGTGCCACCTCGTTAGCGACACTCACGGACCCAGTAATCGGTTTCGTGGATCGCAAGTCGGCACGCTCGAACCCGAACTGGAAAAGGCACTTGGCTCGGCGCAGAACGAAACACCGGCCCCGTGCCGCATTGCTGAATTCAGGCCAACCTTGCGCTTCCCGCATCGCCCCCTCGGCGCAAATTGTGGACCATGTCCACGACCAATGCGTTTTGATTGCTTGTCGGTACGCCGTTCTACCGCGAAATTATTCTTGAGGTGTGCGCCAGGTTTTTACCAACGCTGCCGACGCCCGTCTTCGCTTAGCTTGCGGACTTGATCAATTGTTAGTGTAGCAGTCTTGGAGAAAATACAAGGGCAGTCTGTCCTGTTTGTGTCTGTGGGGTATCCTCTAGCGCTATAATAGGTTTTTTTAAAAAGATTCAATTCCTATGCCAAGTTACGATTATCGCTGCGGTGTCACCGGACAGGTTTACGAAGTACGTCATTCGATGCACGAGAAGCTCACGTCCTGGGGAGAACTGTGCAAGGTCGCGGGTCTCGACCCCGGAGGTGTATCGCCCAATGCCCCGGTCGAGAGATTGATCAGCGGTGGCAGCGTAGTGGGGAGCGGCGCGCTCAAAAATCCGGAGGGTCCGGCCTGTGGTGCCGGTATGTCGTGTTGCGGCGGATCGTGTGGACTGCCGTGACTTCCGTATGCAGCCGTTAATCGGCCGTTGAAGCAAACATATCTGCAATTGCTGCGGGATTTCGGTGCCGAGCGAATTCCGCATTCCGGACGTAGTCTGCTCGACCACCTCAAGGGTACGCACGATCTTCTGCGAATGTGGGGGAGCCGACCTGCGACATGCCGGGCGGGATTGTTTCACAGCGTCTACGGAACACAGACGTTCGACGTTTCGCTGATCGGTTTCTCGCAACGTTGTAAGGTGCGCCACGCGATTGGCCCCCGGGCGGAACGTCTGGTGTTTTTGTTTGCAGTGTGCGACCGAGACGAGTTCTTCGATAAGATCGGTGTAAGGAAAAAATACCTAATCGACACATGCCGCAAGCGACGAATCTTGGTCACGCCGAATACCGTCAAAGCACTGATCGAAATCGAAGTCGCCAATATCTTGGAGCAGATTCCGAACAAAGGCAGAATTTCGAGTCGGGTGATGCGGGTGTACGAGCGCCAATGCGAACTCGCGAAAAGGGTTCTCCCGGGTCTGGCGCAACGTCACTCGGGGGAGGTCTTTCGCGCTTACGAGCACAGATACGGTCGAGCTTTCTGAGGTCGTCCGGGGCTGTGACTATCCCGTCGAACCGGTTCTCATCCAAGTTTGTTTCCAGAATAAGGAGAGTTATCCATATGAAATCTACGGCAATGTTCGTTACCGCCCTTTTCTCGCTGTTTCCATCCTGGGTCCAGGCCGCCGACGATCCGCCCGTGACAATCCCCATTTACCGGCTCAGCCTCGATATGGCCCTCAAGGCGGCACAGGCTACGATTGAGGCCTGCCGACAAAAAGGTATGAATGTTACTGTTGCGCTCGTTGACCGCGGTGGCCGCGATCAAGTGGTGTTGCGCGACACGCTGGCGATGCCTCTTACTCTGGATGTGGCTAGGCAGAAGGCCTATGCGGCGATGAATTTCAACACTCCGACGTCGCAGCTCGAAACCCGATTTACCTCACCATTTTCACCGGGGAAAGTGGACGGAATCGTGCTTTCGGCCGGTGCTGTGCCGATTGCAGCGGGCGGTACCATCATCGGTGGTATTGGTGTGAGCGGCGCGCCGTCCGGAAAGACAGACGAGGAGTGCGCGAACGCCGGACTTGCCGCTATCAGTGCGGAACTCGAAATGTCCATGTAGGATCGAAATTCTCGTCGCCGGCTTCAGTTCTCGTTCATGAACGGTTCAGCGTCGGTTCATAGCCTCTGGTTTAGATTGACGCGATCCAATCACTGAGAAAGCGATGCACGACATCGTAAAAGGAGAACGTCATGAGAAAGCCCACACTTCAAGCCATGTTGATGCTGTTCGGCGCCTTGCTGATTTCGTCCGGCGAGTCTCAGGCTCGATATTTGTTCCCGCATGTGGAGGAGTTGGCCGACGCCGCGTATCGGTTTCACAAGGCTGCGCGGCACGCTCATCACGCAGTCTCCCATTTCACGGGTCATTCCCATGTCACCGAATCGGCGCGTGAATTGGCTCGAGCGGCGAGGCATTACCGACGGATGGTAAAGTCACGTCGAGGTCTTAGACACCAGCGCCGAGCATTCGAGATTCTGAACGCGCATTACCGTGATTTTCGTCACCACTATCGACACGCTGGTCTGCACGAAACGCGTGAACAGCGAAGAGCGATGCGCCGCTTGGGGCACAGGTTTCGTCACCTGAAATACGAACATGCGCGAGCGCACGATCGCCGGCGCGAGTATCGTACACGGGAAGGCCTGGGAGCGGACCACGGGCGATGGTCCAGGAACCATCGGCACGAGCGGGAATGGATTCCGGAAGTTGCGGTCATTCCCGACGACGGTGCCTGACACACTTTGCCGCGGTCGCATCGGTACGCGTAGCAAGGCCGGGCGCTAAGCGCGCCGGCCTTTGCTCCTATTACGGGAGCGGCAAACCCGGTGGATCCCGATAGCTGTCGCGGTCTCCGTCGTGGGCGGAGGTTCCCTGTAAGATAGCCGCATGTGCGACCAGCAGAAAGCGTACCTTTACGCCGCCGCAACGGTATTGTTGTGGTCTACGGTCGCCTCAGCCTTCAAACTCTCTTTGCGTTTCCTGGAACCCGTTCAGTTGCTTTTCTTTGCCAATGTGGTCTCCGTAACGGTATTGCTTCTTGTCCTTATCGGTCAAAAAAAATTGTACGCGTTGCGCGCTTTGTCGGGACGCGAGCTGATTCGTTCCCTGGTCCTCGGAATTCTGAATCCATTCTTGTATTACCTGGTGTTGTTCGAGGCCTACGACTTGCTACCGGCGCAAGAGGCCCAAC
>JBFGKR010000103.1:0-6600 GCA_041576575.1 Arenicellales bacterium
CCCGGCTTCTTGTCGGTCGGGCCGTGATATCCGGCCGCGTGGTGGGTGCCGCTCAATGCATGACATATGAGGACCGCGTTACTGCCTGAAGCGTTCAGCCGCCCATAGGTTTCGTAGACGATGTCGTAGGACGCAAGCGTCTCGCCGCTGCGTAGCTGCAACGGCTGCTCGAAATGTACCGTCTGGGGCTGCACCAAACCGACGGAGTCACTGGGAAACTGCGTGGGCATGGTGCCAAGTCTATAAAAAATCTTGCGTCGGAGTCATGAGTCGTATGGCGGTCTTACCTGACCGGGACGCGCACCGAAGAGCCCGGTGGCAGGCGTAGGGGATAGGACGCGGCGACGTCGCGCCCCCTTGTGGACGAATGTGCTCTAGCCGCAGGCTGGGGTCTTGTCGGGTTCTGCGCAATCCGCTTCTAGGTCGTCGTAGAGCATTTCGAGCAAGTCGTTGACGTGGGCTGCGCTCTGCTCCAGATCTTCCAGTTGTTGCTTGCTTTCTTGAATCCGATCTTTCAAAGAGGCGTGATTCAACTGAAGTTTTTCGAGGTTTTCCATGCGCCGTTCAATCGCCTTCATGTGTTCCATGATGAGGCGTCTAATCGGTTGCAGCACTGCCTTTCCCCAGTTGTGCGCCGAAACACGGCAGTCCTGGAAAATCGAGCGTGCGTTGATTGCCATGGAAAGAAAAAATTTCTTGATCACGAAGTGTTGTTCCATCATTACCAAGACGGCGCTGTCGCGGAACGCCTCGGCCTCTTGATGTAGGCGGGCGAACTGGCGCACGAAGGGAGACACCGAGAACTTTACCGGATTGGTTTTTGGCAAACCGCATTCTGTGTGAAAGCGGGCGTAGATCTTTTCCACCGTATCCCTGATGTCCTCCGCCTCGTTCTCGACGGCGTCCAGGGTACGCCGTGTCTCGGTAAAAAATCGGGACATGTTGTGACGCAAGCCGTGTGTGGTCCAGCTGTCTCGCATTGAATCACGGGTTTGTATGAGCAAATTGTCAAATTGTTTCAAGCTCATACGCGTGAGCATGTGCCTGAGCTGATCCGACAAGATTCTGCGGGTAACGTTGAAATTCTGTACTTGTTTTTCGTGGGCGATCTTTTGCTCGCGTAAGCGTTGCAACAAGTCATCGATGACTTTCGTGCTCTTCCCCTGCAAAGCGTCGATTTCAGCAACTTCTCGTCGCTTGTTCTGCACCAGAGCGTTGATTTCGTTGTGGGCGGACTGGACAACATTGCCGATGTCGTTGGCGACTTTGTCGCGTACGAATTGTTGTTTGTAGGCGACCATGTCGACAGCAAGCTTGCCCTCCAACCTCGGCAGACCGCTTCTTTCCACCAGAGCAGAATTTCCTCGGATTTTCCCTACCAGGCCCTTCTGTGCGGAGACCGGAAAGATATGCTCCTTGTTCATATCGAGTAGACGCGCGGTTTCGTCCAATTGACCGTTGATGAGACTCTCAATTTCCGATTGGCTGAGTAATTCGTCCCAGAATGTGTCGATTTTGTTCAACGTCACCAAGCGCGCCCTGGAGTTGCGCGTGGCAATACACACGTGATTTTTCCACACTTCGAGGTCGGTTTTTGTGACCCCGGTATCGGCTGCAAGCACGAACAGAATCGCATGAGCCGCCGGCAACATGCTCAGCGTCAGCTCCGGTTCGGAGCCCAGGGCGTTGAGACCGGGTGTATCGAGTATCACCAATCCTTGTCGCAGCAGGGGATGCGGGTAATTAATAATCGCGTGACGCCATACCGGTATGTCCAGCATGTCTTTACGGATGCACCAATCGTTCATTCCCCCTTCCGCGTAGAGCCCAAGCTCCTTGGCCTGGGCGATCGACACCGGCTTACTGCGCATGGTCTCGTGAAGAATCTCCGCCATTTCGTCGGCGGACTCCAGGTTGAGGAACAGTTTGGTCCAGTTGACGGGGTGCTTTTTGTGTTCGCCGATCGTCAAGGCCGACTTGCGCGTTTCTATCGGAAGCAATCGAACGCAGGGTTCGATGCGCTCGTTATAGAGGATTTCCGTTGGACACATCGTCGTGCGGCCAGGCATGGAAGGCAGCAGACGCCGGTTGTAATCCGCGAAGAACAGGGAATTGATCAGCTCGGTCTTGCCGCGCGAGAACTCTCCGACTACGGCCAGGGTTATTTTGTCGGTGCAAAGGGAACGTATGAGCTCGTGCAACTTGAGTTCGTATTCAGCGTCATCGTGGTTCTGGCGGTTGTACCATTCGTGATAAGCCTGGATGTTCTGCACCAGGCGTTTGCGCCACACGCCGTAATCGTCCAGACGGCGCCCAAATAAATCGATGACGACTGCCTTTTGCCGCATACCATCTACTGTGGAGATTACTGCCGCAGCCAGAGCGGCGCGCTCTAGCGCCTAATGACACCCCCGCAAAGACCCCACCGTCTCGCATTACATGTATTTAAGTCTTAGACGCCTTCCGCAGGTAGGTCAACCCGGGCTGGCGGATGTGGTCGCGGAGAAGGTCCGGGATTGCGGGAGGACGTTCTATGCGAACGAGCTTGGTTCGAGAACCGTGTCCGTGCCGGATGCGGACGCGCCGCTTCGGGACCGAGAATTCGGCAGCAAGCACGTCGATCAAGGCCCGGTTGGCCTCTCCGTCCAGCGGCGACGCCTTCAGACGCACCCGCAGGACATCACCCGAGGGATCGTCTATGCCGTTGTCTCTGGTTCGTGGTTGAACCCTGATGCGCAACACGAGCGCGGTGCCGTCCCATCGGTGCCACGAAGTCGCGTTCACGCAAGGGCCTGTCCCAGATCCAGGATGGGTTGAACGATCAAACGCAACGCCAAGCCCAAAGCTAAAAACACCAGGATCGGGGAGAGGTCCAATCCGCCTATGGGCGGAATGACGCGGCGCGCCGGAGCCATTATCGGCTCGGTAATGCTGTGCAACAGTCCGATGGCCGGATGATAACTGCGCGGGCCTATCCAGCTCATCACCACTCGGATGATCACGGCTACCATGAACACGTACACTGTAAGCTTGAGCAATTCGCCCGACCCGTATACCAGTACGCCGACCAGCTTAGGGGTGTTTCCGATCAACAAGGCAATTAGATACACTTTCACTATCGCCAGCGACACCAACAACACCACCGAAGCCAGATCCAGTCCCCACAATCCCGGGATGAAGCGGCGCAGGAACAGCAGCGGAGGATTTGTGGCGGTGACAATGAACTGAGAAATGGGGTTGTAGAAATCCGCCCGCACCAACTGTAAAAGAAAGCGAAGCAATACCAGCAGGATGTAGAGCCCGACTATCGTATCTACCAGAAAGACGCCGGCGTCGCCGATATAATTCCCCCGCATTCAGTCTCTCCCCAGCATTTCCGCCAACTCCGACGCTCGCTTTACCGCGGCGTCGAAGGCCTTGTTCAGGATGTTCGGTATCCCGCTTTCCTCCATCACCTGTAACGCGCTTTCCGTGGTGCCGCCGGGTGAGGTCACCCGTCGCCGGAGTTCGGCCAATTCCTCTTTGCTGTTTATAGCCAATTTTGCGGTGCCCAGGCAGGTTTCGAGGGTGAGCAGGCGCGCGATATCGGCCGGCAAGCCGTGTTCGGTGCCGGCCTTCTCCAGGACTTCCAAGAAATACAGGAAATAAGCCGGTCCGCTGCCGGAAAGCGCCGTAACCACGTCCAGCAGCTGCTCCTCCGAAAGCCATACGGTCATCCCCACCGCACGCAAGAGCGATTCCGCGGCATCGCGTTGCCGGTCGTCCGTGAGCGAATTGGCGAACAAGCCGGTGGCCCCGGATCCCACCAATGCCGGTGTGTTCGGCATTGCCCGTACGATCGAAATTCCACCCCCGGACCAGCGCTGGATATCCCGCTCGCGGATCCCGGCAACGATGGAAACCAGCAGCGGTCGGTGGCGCTGCAAGGCGCCACGCGCCGTCAGCAGCACCTCGCGCAATACTTGGGGCTTAACCGCCAAAACGACGACGTCGGCGTGCTCTATGACGGTCTCGTTTTGCGACGACACCCGGGCCCCCATCTGGTGCTCGAAAAAATCGCGTTTGTCCTGATCCGGTTCAGACACGCATATGGAGCCGCTGGACCACCCGGTATCGAGTAGACCTCCCACCAGGCTGCGCGCCATATTGCCACCGCCGATAAAGCCAAGGGTTAGCTCTTGCATGAGTCACATGATCTCTGTCGGTTGTTATCGTCCGCGGTCGCGACCGCGACTGGGTATTGTTAAGGAGCGGGGTTCAGGTGGCAAGTACCATGCGATCCGTCTCACCGCGCGTTGGCGGGTATCGGGCTCGCTGGGGGCAGGATTAGTGGGCGCGAACGCGTGGCCCAAACAGAGCGGTTCCAATGCGCACCATGGTCGCACCTTCCAGAATCGCCGCTTCCATGTCGGCGCTCATTCCCATGGACAAGGTATCCATGGAAAGACCCTGCTCATTGAGAGTATCGCGCAGGTGCCTCAGTCGAGCGAATGGTCGCCGCTGGGTGTCGAAATCGTCGGACGGTCGCGGGATCGTCATCAATCCTCGTAATCGAATTCCACGCAGCGCAGCGATTGCGTGCGCCACCTCCGCCACTTTCTCAGGCAATAGACCGGCCTTCGACTGCTCAGCCTGGACGTTTACTTGGAGGCACACGTTCAGGGGCGGTCGGTCGTGGGGACGCTGCTCGGACAGGCGACGCGCGATTTTGGCGCGATCGACGCTGTGGACCCAACTGAAATACCGGGCGATGTCCCGGGTCTTATTGCTCTGAATACGTCCGATGAAATGCCAAATAATGTCGACATCTCGTAGCTGGGCGCGCTTCGCCAAGGCTTCCTCGGTATAGTTTTCGCCAAAATCCCGTACGCCCAATAGCGCGAGCTCGCGCATGGCGCGCGCTGATTGGCCTTTGCTGGCGCCGATCAAACGTATATTGTGGGGAGAGCGCCCGGCTTTGAGCGCGGCACTGCGCATGGTCGATACGACCTTTCGTAGACGCTGTGTGGGTGCTTGGGGCGGCAAAACCTCGAAATACTGCCTTGTTTGCTGGCTTCGCCCCGTTATACTTTATCAGTGCAAATTGAACAATTCGCCGACTAAGAAAAGCGTCCCGAGGACTTAGTTAATGGATATCTCTGAATTACTTGCGTTTGCCAATAAGAAAAACGCTTCGGATCTGCACTTGTCGTCGGGACTCCCGCCTCTGATCCGCGTCGACGGCGACATCAAGCGCATAAATGTGGACCCGTTGGAAGACCGTACGGTTCACAACATGGTCTACGACATAATGAACGACAAGCAACAAAAGGATTTCGAAGAGTTCTTGCAGGTCGACTTCTCCTTCGAGTTACCGAATATTGCCCGTTTTCGCGTGAACGCTTTTCAACAGCAGCGGGGACCCGCCGCGGTGTTTCGTACCATTCCCACCCGCGTGCTGACCTTGGATCAGCTCAACACGCCGCCCGCGTTTGCGGACCTCGCATTGAAGCCCCGGGGGCTGGTGCTGGTTACCGGACCGACGGGCTCCGGAAAATCGACCACCCTCGCCGCCATGGTCGACCACGTGAACGAGAACTTGTTTTCCCACATCCTCACGATCGAGGATCCGATCGAGTTCGTACATACGAGCAAGAACTGCCTGGTTAATCAGCGAGAGTTAGGACCGCACACCTTGGGGTTCTCGGACGCGCTCCGTGCCGCTCTGCGTGAAGATCCGGACGTGATCCTGGTCGGCGAAATGCGGGACCTCGAGACTATTCGACTTGCACTGACGGCGGCCGAAACCGGACACCTGGTATTTGCTACCCTGCACACGACCTCCGCAGCGAAGACCATCGACCGCATCATCGACGTTTTTCCAGCGGCGGAAAAGGAGATGGTAAGGTCTATGTTGTCGGAGTCGTTGCAGGCGGTGATTTCCCAGGCGCTGTTGAAAAAGCTCGGCGGCGGTCGGACGGCGGCCTGGGAGATCATGGTGGCGACCCCGGCCATTCGAAATCTGATACGCGAGAATAAAGTCGCACAGATGTATTCGTCCATCCAAACCGGACACTCCGTAGGAATGCAGACCCTCGACCAGCATCTGCTGCAATTGGTGAGCAACCGCATGGTGTCGATCGACGAGGCCCGTGTTCGGGCAGTCGACAAGAGCAAATTCAGTCAGTCCGCGATGCCGGCGGCCGGCGGTGCGGCGAGAGGTGCGCGCTGATGCTGTTCACAGACTTCTTGAAATTGATGGTGCACAAGAATGCGTCCGACCTGTTCATTACCGCGGGCGTGGCGCCCAGCCTGAAGGTCGACGGCAAGATTATGCCGATCACCAAACAGGCGTTGACGCCGGAACAGTCCAGGGATTTTGCTTACAGCATTATGAACGAAGAGCAACGCCGCCAATTCGAGGCCACGAACGAATGCAACTTTGCCATTAATCCGGCGGAGATCGGACGATTCCGCGTCAACGTGTTCGTGCAGCAAAGCCGCGTCGGTATGGTGTTACGGAGAATTCAGACCTACATTCCGAAATTCGAAGAGCTCCACATGCCGCCGGTCATGACCGATCTGGCGATGACTAAACGCGGCTTGATCATCTTCGTAGGC
>JBFGKR010000104.1:0-6551 GCA_041576575.1 Arenicellales bacterium
GCGCGTAGAGACTACCGGCAGGCGCTCAGCCTTGCCAGGAAGTTGCGTTGGGATGGTCTTGCTGAGCAGACAGAGGCCTTCATCCAGCGACTGGGAATGCGCGAACAGATGATTTACGAGCAACAGCGCATGCATGAGCTGATGTCTGCAAGCGGGTTATTTTCGCCGCGTGAAGCGGGCGATGTCGTTGTCAGTAAGCGATTTGCGGCGGGCGAAAATCCGCAGCTCGTCGGTTTGTTCGCGTGGCTGGAATCCCAAGGTGGCCTGCCCCTTTCGACGGATGCGCGAGGCGCTTACATACGAGGCTTGCTCAACGAGGCGGCGGGAAAGTATGACGAGGCGATTGAATCGTATCTGCGCGCGACTGATCTGCTCGAAGACGACCGACGATTTCTCTATGACGAGCGGGCGCGCGGCGCCTATGTCGAGGATAAGGTGGAGTTCTACTACATGGCCATATTGCACCTCCTCGACGCTCGGCGTTACGACGAGGCGTTCCAGTTGATGGAGCGGTCGCGCTCGCGCGTGATGTCGGACCTGATCGCGACCAGGAACATCGCACTGTCTTCGCCCCGCGAGCGCTCCCTGTACGCCGAGATGCTAAAGCTGCGCGTCGAGATCGCGCAGTATCAGGCCTGCATGTTCACCCTGAGTGGTGCGAAGCGAACCGATCCGGACTGCGAAGCGTTGATAAATCGCAATCCCGGCGGGGAGAACGCAGAACGCGGCGCGGTGCCGGTCGACGAGCCAGACGCGAGTCCGGCGCCGAGTGCCTC
Organism: Arenicellales bacterium; assembly: GCA_041576575.1. Taxonomy (GTDB): domain Bacteria; phylum Pseudomonadota; class Gammaproteobacteria; order Arenicellales; family JAANXG01; genus CALZGZ01. The sequence goes on from JBFGKR010000104.1 coordinate 777, forward strand.
CGAACTCCAGGCGGCGCTGGATTCCCTACAGACGCGGTACGCCTTCGTCCGCGATCGCATGACCAGGGAAACACCGAGACTGGCCCGTCTAGTTACTTCCGCCCCGGTGGCGCTCGGTGCGCTACAAGCGGCACTAAAGCGCGACCGCAGTGAACTCATTGCGTATTTATCGCTGGAGAGCCAAATCGTCATCTGGCACATTGGACACGACTCGGTGCATGTGCGCTCCGTTTTTTTACCACGCTCGGCGCTGAAGCAGAAAATTCAACGTCTGCGCAACAGTCTTGTCGATCCCAAGCGTCCCTACGACGACGAGGTCGCGCATGAACTGTATCTCTACCTCATCACACCCGTATCGGAGTGGATAAAAACGGACCACTTGGTGATTATTCCGTATGAAGACTTGCACTACCTGCCTTTTCAGGCATTGCTCGCGAATCCGGACGACGGGTTCTTCGGGGAGGATTATCGAATCACTTACGCGCCGAGCGCCACGGTGTTGGTTTCGCTAGAACGGTCTGCGCCTCTTGCCCAACCCCGGCTCCTGGCGGTGGCGGATCCTTCGCTGCAACACGCGCCCAGAGAGGTGCGCGCAATCGGAACACGTTACTCTGGACGCATCGTAGACGAGGCCCTGCCGAGGGAGGCGGACGTAAAGTCGTGGATGCCGGACCACGGGCTTGTGCATCTGGCCGTGCACGGCAGCTTTGTCTCCGGTGAACCGCTGTTGTCTTATCTTCACTTCGAAGCGGGTGGTGGCGACGACGGTCGGTTGACGGCAGCGGAAATGTATGGGCTGGCGCTCGATGCCGCCAAGCTCGTTGTGCTTAGCGCCTGTGAGACGGGCACGGTGCGTGCGACGCACGCCAACGAGGTCATCGGCATGATGCGCGGTCTTATATTCGCGGGCGCGGACGCCCTGCTGCTGTCCGCGTGGAAAATCGACGACGAAGCGACGGCTGAGTGGATGCAGGTGTTTTACGCCACCGCGACCTCCAAGCCGCCCGCCGAGGCCGCGCGGACCGCACTGCGGGTGCTACGACGGGACCCGCGGTATCGACATCCCTACTACTGGAGTCCGTTCTTATTAATCAGTAGATAGGTATTCGGCGCATTGCTGCATCCACCGCGTTCTTTCTCTCCAAGCGGAATACGCGTGGTAGTTACGAACCATCCGTTTCAGAGTTAAATTCGTGAGTTGAACACCCGGGGTGCACGTCGTCCATTCCCTGTTCCATTTGGAAACATACGTCCTACACTTGCGAAGAGACAAAGGCGGTAGCAACGGTGGAGTCCGCGGCCCCAATTCAGAACGGAAAACCGGTGGTGATGCATGCACTTGGGCCTGCGAAACACCGGTAACTCGCTCGCGCCGGTCGGCGGATTAACGGCCTTCCTCGAAGGTCACGTCCGCGAGGGGACATGGGGCGTCGTGTGAAGGCGGGGGCACAAAAACTCGTGACCGGTGCCTTTTTCATCCTCATGGGGGCGCTCATCGTGCTGGCCGCATTCGGGTGGGGCCCCGTGTCGGGCCCGCCGATGAACGCGCCCCGCTGTGTTGTCGGCGTATGTGGACTGATCTTCGCGAGCGGGGGCGTCGTCGTGGTTGCGCCCACTCGCAGGTTGGCAAGCTCGGCGGTGGGCGCGGTCGTGGTGGGGATGACCGTCGTCTCCGCCTGGGTGGCGCTTTTCGGCGACGCCCGTTACTTTACGGGAAGCAGTTCGATGTTTTCCCGGGACACAGACGTGGTCGTCGCCAGGATCCTGTTCGCGGCGGTCGCCGTGCTGGGGGTAGCCGTTTCCGCCAATGCCGTGCGTGCGGCGTTAATGCGTTTTCGGAAGCCCCCTTCATAGACGGCAGGATCCCAAAGTCTCGCATTCTCAGTCCAAGCGTTTTCGGCCGGTGACCATGGCCAGGACGAGGTTTTCGCGGTGAACCACGGAGGCCAACACGACGCCCCCAATGTGGGCGCCGACTAGAACCAGCGTCAGGTTCGAGAAGAACTCATGGATTTCTTCCAGCGCTTCGCCTTTTTCCTCCTCGCGGTCCCTGCCGCGGGATTTCTCCCGCTCCTCTTCGCGCTTTGACGCGCGGGCGTCCTCGAGGAGCCGAGGCCGCGCATTAACAACAACTCCGCCGCCGAGCCACGGCGCAAGAGGACCCGCGTTCTCTTCGACAGCCAGAAGCGCAACGCCGCTTACCGTGGTCCCGGTCAGCGCGACGAGCAGGGCGACAACCATGAGCCCGCCGGCCGGGCTGTGGCCAATATGCCGTTTCGCTTTGAAACGCAGCAGATCCCGCAAATAGCGCACCGCTTCTCCCGGACCGTAGGCGAAGTCGACGAAGCGCGCATGTTCGGGTCCGGCGAAACCCCAGATAAAGCGGATGACGACGTAAACGCCGACGCCGTACCCGGCCCAACTGTGGACCGTAAGTAACTCGTCTTCAGTGAAATAGGCCACGAAGAACATCATTACGAGCAGCCAGTGTCCAAGGCGCACGACCGGATCCCACACCAGGATCTGCGGGGGTTTGGCGTGTTGCGATTTCGCGAATTGCTCAGCGCCCAAAGCCATACGATGTGACGTTTGCTTCAGTCGTGGATTCGAAACGGTATCAATGGCGCCGTCGACACACATTGATCCGCATCAAGGACACGGCGCCGACGCGGACACAAGCGCCGGTCCCGGGCTATGAAATTCCCGCAGACCACGCGGCCGCTCGAAGCCCGCTCCTCGGCCTCACCCGGAGGCCGCTGTCGCACCGTGGCCGCACTCGTCGTCCCCGTATCTTCGGTTCATCGGCGCGTGGAGTGAAATCAATCGGCGGCGATGTTGGAACTTGAGTCCATGGCTAACATGTCTTGCAGATCCCGATCGGAGACAACCAGTCCGTAGTCTCGTTTCAGCTTCTGTTTCAATTCGGGTATGCGCCGCATGGAGGGCCGCATAGTGTGGGTCAGTGAGGAAATATCTTCCATAACTGCCCAGGGGTAGATCAGCCACCGCCACTTGATGATCCGGCGGGCGTAAAAGTCGGGGGCGAACGAAGACGTCGCTTTATGATGAAGCACGGCGCATTTGATGTCGCATGGCTCGCCGCGTCGCCGAAGATGCTCCAAGGCGATCTCGAAGGTGACACCGCTGTCGCTGACATCGTCGACGAGCAATACGTTCTTTCCACGTAGACTCGCTTCCGCCGGGAGAGGATAGCGGACGAACGCCTTGCTCCGTCGAGTCAGACCGAAATAGTGCTCGATCTTGATCCCGGCGACGTTCATGACGTCGAAGTAGTCCGCGAGCACGCGCGCCGGCATATAGCCGCCCCGCTCGATAGCGACGATCATCTCTGGTTGGAATCCTGCGGCGTGTATTTTCAGCGCCAGATCGCGGCTCAGGCGTTGAAAATTGCGCCACGTGATACGCTCACAGCGAAATTTGTTTTCACGGCCCATGGACGGTCAGCCTGCCGTGGAAATTATGGCACGCGCATCTCGTCGTTGCACTTTGGTTGTGCGGTTTGACGCAGGTAAACGTTTCGAGATCAGATCCCGCCGAACAGCGTCCCCGCTTCCCGTTGCCGTATGTCAAGGCGTCCTCCGCTCGATAGGAGTACGGTTCATATTTACCCTGGGTTATGCAAATGGCCGACACATGGTCTGACTTTCCAACGCGGTATTGGCACACTCTGGCGGATGGTAGGGTGCAGTGTGATCTATGCCCGCGGAAGTGCAGGCTGCACGAAGGCCAGCAGGGATTGTGTTTCGTCCGCGCCAATCACCACGATCAGGTCGTGCTTATCACGTACGGCCGATCCAGCGGCTATTGCGTCGATTCCATCGAAAAAAAACCGCTCAATCATTTCTTGCCGGGGACGCCGGTTCTGTCTTTCGGAACCGCCGGCTGCGACCTGGCGTGTAAGTTCTGTCAGAACTGGGATATCAGCAAGTCGAGGCAGGTAGACGCGCTCGCCGACGAGGCGTCTCCAGGACAAATTGCCGCGGCCGCGACTGCGCTGCGTTGCCGCAGCGTGGCCTATACCTACAACGATCCGGTCATATTTCTGGAGTACGCCGTAGACACCGCCAAAGCGTGCCACGAGTTGGACATCAAGTCTGTAGCCGTCACCGCCGGTTACGTCAGCGAGGCCCTCAGGGCCGAATTCTTCCGGCACATGGACGCCGCCAATGTGGATCTAAAGGCCTTTACCGAACGCTTCTATTGGAAGATTACGGGGGGGCACTTGCAGCCGGTGCTGGACACACTGATGTATCTGAAGCACGAAACCGACGTCTGGTTCGAGACGACGACGCTGTTGATACCCGGGGAAAACGATTCCGTGAAGGAGCTGGAGGATATGACGCAGTGGGTGGTGGGGCACCTCGGACCGGATGTTCCCATGCACTTCACGGCTTTTCATCCGGATTGGAAAATGCGCGACAAGCCGTCCACGCCTACACGGACGGTAGCGCGCGCTCGTGAAATCGCGCTCAAGAACGGCGTCTGCTACGCTTACACCGGAAACGTCTACGACGAAACGGGACAAAGCACCTGTTGCCACCGGTGCGGCGAGCTATTGATCGGACGCGACGGGTATGTGTTGTCGCGGTGGAATCTGGACGAGGTGGGACGGTGCAAACAATGCGGGACGCCTTGCGCGGGAGTATTTGCTCCACAACCGGGTGACTGGGGCGCGAAGTTTCTACCCGTCAGCATGAAGGCCTTCACTGAAAGAAACGGCGTGCGGGAGGACGCCCGTTCGGGGACATCCTGACCGTTGTTGCCGAGAGGAAATTCACGGCCAAGAAGCGGGATATCGGACATCCTCAGGGTTGCCAGCGCAGGGCCCTCGGCGAGTCTTCCGACCGTGCAACCGTCGGGATTACTCGCGATTCCTACACGCTGACCCGGCGTTTATCTATCGGCATCAATACTAGGGGTTTACAGTCTGCCGGCAGCTTGAGCGCGCGCGCGACAGCAGCGTCGTCGAAAGCGCCGACGACGACCGTCCCCAAACCGAGGGCCTCGGCTTGCAGGAAAAGGTTTTGGGCCGCATGCCCTGCCTCGATATCGGCGTAACGAATACCGCGTTCCCCGTACTTCCGCGTCGTACGACGATACGCGGCCGTAATTGCGACGACGGCCGCCGCTTCGGCAAGCCACATCTGGTCCAGGGACGCGCGCCCCAAGGTTTTGCGAACATCTCCGTCGCTGATCTTGTCGAGCTCATGGGCTGGGGGGCGGTAGTGATAGATGGCGGGTACCAGGTCCTCGACCTTGCCGGTCGCTACATAGAGTTCGAGAGGATACAGCGCTCCCGCAGAGGGCGTGGTGCGCAGGCCGTCGACGCTGTTGACGCCCTGCGCTGCCCATAAGAGCTGTCCGAGTTCCACGACGGTGACTGCGGCGCCTCTGTACGCGCGCACCGATCGACGCCGCTGCAATACCTTCTCCAGCGAGTTTGCGCCCTCCAGTGATGGTTTCGGCAAAACAACAGTGTCACGCGTCTGCGCCATCCGAGCTCCCGTCCTGCGTGCCCGTAACATACAGCACCGCGATTTGACACGTCCAACGGCGATCGGATGCTGCGCTCCGACACGGTGCTGCCGGACGTGACGCTCCCGCAACGACGGAGCGATTGGTGACCGGAGTCTCGTTGTTGGCTGTGGCGGTACCCCGTGTTTTCGAGACCTGTAGGCAACGTCCGAGCTTGGACAAGTACGCTCCGATGCGGGGTACGGCCACAACGGGCAGAAATCACGGGCGCCGGCGCCC
>JBFGKR010000105.1:0-6522 GCA_041576575.1 Arenicellales bacterium
CCGCATCATAAAGGTCATGCTGCACATTTCCAATGACTATCAATTGTCCCGTCTGCGCCGCCGCCTGGAGCGCCCGGACAAGCAATGGAAATTCAACCCGAATGATTTGGAAGAGCGAAAACTTTGGCCCAAGTATATGGACGCATACGAAATCATGTTAAACCGCTGTTCTACCGAGTATGCCCCGTGGTTCGTGATACCGGCGGAGAAGCGCTGGTTCCGCGACCTGTTGGTGAGTGACCTGCTAGTCGATGTTTTCAAACAAATGAATCCGCAGTATCCAAAGTCCGCTTTCGACATCAACGATTTTGCGCCGGCGGCGCTGAAATGAGTGTCTGTTCCTGAGCGACACGCCTTGTCAACCGAGCGACCGACTTAGCGGTCGAAGGCGGTACCCGAAATCGGTCACAAACGCTCTCGGGGCTGGCCGTTTCCAAGGCGTACTCGGCTGACGCCGCGCAAGGCGTCAGCCGTCGATGCCTCCCAGACACAGGTATTTGATCTCCAGATATTCGTCGATGCCGTATTTCGAGCCTTCGCGACCGATTCCGGATTCTTTTACGCCGCCGAACGGCGCAACCTCGGTGGAGATAATGCCCTCATTGACGCCCACGATGCCGTATTCGAGGGATTCGGCGACTCTCCAGATACGCCCGATGTCGCGGCTGTAAAAATAGGCCGCGAGACCGAACTCCGTGTCGTTTGCAATGCGAATGGCGTCGGATTCGTCGTGGAAGCGAACCAGAGGCGCGACCGGCCCAAACGTTTCCTCATAATTTATCACCATATCCGGCGAGATATTGGTGAGGATGGTCGGTTCAAAAAATGTCCCGCCCAATTCGTGGCGGCTCCCGCCGGTCAGTACGTTTGCGCCTTTTGCAACCGCATCGGCAATGTGGGCCTCCACTTTTTCCACGGCGTTCATATCGATGAGCGGTCCCTGCTGCACGCCGTCCTCCATGCCGTTGCCGATGCGCAGCGCCTTGACGGCGTTTGCCAGCTTTTCGGCGAATTCATCGTACACCACGTCTTGAACCAGAATCCGATTGGCGCACACGCACGTTTGGCCGGTATTCCGATACTTCGACGCCATCGCGCCATCGACCGCGGCATCCAGATCGGCGTCCGCAAACACGATGAAGGGGGCGTTGCCGCCGAGTTCGAGCGAAATCTTCTTCACGTTCTCCGCGCACTGCGCCATCAGCAATTTTCCGACCGCTGTGGAGCCCGTGAAGCTCAATTTCCGAACCTTCGGATTGTGCGTTAACTCGCCGCCGATTTCCCTGGCCGGCCCGGTGAGAATGTTGAACACGCCTGCAGGAATACCGGCGCGCTCGGCGAGTTTGGACAGCGCCAGCGCGGTGAACGGTGTTTGCGCGGCGGGTTTTATCACGACCGGACATCCTGCAGCGAGCGCGGGTGCGCACTTCCGAGTTATCATCGCGGCGGGAAAATTCCACGGTGTAATTGCCGCCGACACCCCAACCGCCTGCTTGAGGACAACTATACGCCGCCCCGGCAGAGGATGATCGATTGTGTCTCCATAAATGCGCTTCGCCTCTTCGGCAAACCATTCCACAAACGACGCCGCATAGGCGACCTCTCCTCTGGATTCCGTAAGCGGCTTGCCTTGTTCCGATGTCATGAGCACCGCCAAATCTTCCTGGTTCTGCATAATGAGTTCATACCAGGCGCGGAGCAGGTTGGCCCGGTGTTTTCCAGGTTGAGAGCGCCATTCCGCCCATGCCGCGTCGGCGATATCGATTGCGCGCCGGGTGTCTTCCCGTGTCAGGGCGGGGACCGTGCCGATAGTGTCGCCGGTGGCCGGATTGGTGATGGTGATCGTGTTTCCACTCGGCGATTCGATCCATTCTCCGCCGACAAGACAACGATGCTCTAAGAGATCGGGATCACTCAATGGTAACGGCGGGACGGACTTTTTCTGCGAAACTGTGGTCATGGTCATTTCACTCCTAGGGTGACAAGGTTTTCCTGCGCGATTCGATCCCCCTGTTCGGCCGCGAGGCGCAGCCAATGGACGGCTTTTTCGAGATCTTGTTCGACTCCGGTGCCGTTAGCATACATCACTCCGAGATTCGTTTGCGCTCCTGCGTATCCTTGATCGGCCGCCAACCGGTACCAGCGTACCGCTTCCGTGTCGTTCTTGGCGACTACCAGGCCGTCCTCGTACAGATAGCCAAGATCTGCTTGGGCCCAAGCCTCGCCGGAAGTGGCGGCGTTTTGTATCGCAGGTAGTGCTTTGTGGATCAACTGCCTCGCCATTTCGGCGTTGCGCTCGACGCCGCGACCCAGGTTGTACATCACGCCGACGCGAAATTGCGCCCTCGGATCGTGTCCTTCCGCCAGCGGATTCAGGAGACGGAATGCCTCTTCGTATTTGCCGCGGTAGTACGCGTCGATGCCCGATTTAAGCTTTTCCCGAAGCAGACGCCGCGTCGTCGCTCTTTCCAACTCCTGCGTTTGACGAATTTGCGCTTCGCGATGCAGCCGTTGCTTCTCCTGCTCCAACGACTTGCGACGCGCCTGCAGCTGCGTGCGAAGCAATTCGACGGTCTCGGCATCGGCTTGAACCGTGTTCGCCGCCACCAGCAAGACTTCACCGCGTTCGAAATCGTCATTGACGACGGCTTGCCCGATTCTGTCGAGTATAACCCGGCGTAGGTGTTTCATACCGGCCAACGCCTCGGTATTCGACGGGTCCACTTCCTGAATGTTCCGATAATAATAATACGCGTTGTCGTTCTGCGGAGTAGTGAATCGCTCGTCGTGCACCGCCGACTCGGCGAGGCGAAGCAAGTCCGCGACACGTCGTTCGCGCTCCGAGACCTCCTTTTCGACTCGCATCTCAGTCAGTCGCTTCTCTTCTTCGAGGCGTGCGTTATGATGTTGTATTTCCGCTCTCAACGCGGCTACATCTTCGCGGCCGGATTGAATGTACTCGATCTCGTCCAATTGCGTTCCGGCCTCACGGATTTGATTAGCATCGAATGTCGCGCGCGCGTCCTCAACCAGTTGCGTCACTATGCGATCGATACCTTCTTTTGCGTCAACATTACCGGGATCAAGATTGAGTATTGCTCGGAAGTTGGAGAGCGCATTGTTTCCCGGAGGAAAAATAAATCTTTCGTGTTCGATGTGTTTTTTTGCGGAATTCATCAGCGTTTCGATCTGTTTCTGTTCCTTCTCCATCTCGCGAAACGCGGCTGCGCGCAGGTCATCGTCCTCGCGACCGAAGTCTACGGCCTCCACGGTTGCCGGGTCCGCCGTCGGAGCTAGGCCCGGCGCTAGACCGGGGACGCTCTCGTTTTTCGTCACCGCAGCCTCACCGTTGAAGACTGTCCTCTGCGGGCGGTTCAAATCGTTATAGGTTTGCCACAAGGAAAAACCGACCAACGCTGTCAAAACGCCGCCGGCAACCATCCAAGCGTTTGGTCTACGTATCGCTCTTACTCTCGAGATGCCGTCGGTGCTCCCCTTGGGTTGACGCAGGGACCGGTAGGGCAGTCGATAGGACGATCCATCCTGCCCCGGTGGCACCAGTTTCAGCGGGCTTTGGTGGGGGTGCGATGCGTTTGCACTCTTCGAATTTCGAGTGCCCCCGGTGACCAGTCCGAGCACCGTGCCCGCGGACTCCGGACGGTCCGTTATCACCGGTTGCAGCATCCAATCGATGTTGCCCAGCACGTGTGTGCTGTATTCGCCGCGCCCGATCTCCATTGCCGGCACCAATGGATCTTCTTCGCCCTGGGCGATCGCCGCTACGCGCTTGGTCGCGTCCGCAGGAGCGACGCCGGAAATCGCGCGGTACACCGTGGCGCCCAATCCGTAGAGATCGGTCCACGGTCCTAAATTGCCTCCTTCGTGGTACAGTTCGATGGGGCTGTACGCCGGCGTCACGCGGCTGTCTAAACTCACGCTCTCGTGGTCGACTGTGCGCCCCGCGCTGCCGAATCCAATTAAGACCGGCGGGCCGTTCTCTCGCAGGAAGATACTGCTTGGCGTGATGTCCAGATGTAACAGTCCCTCCGAATGAATGATCCGTAGTCCTTTCAACATCGGAATGAGGACCTTGTAGAGATCCTCTTCGTTCAGTTTCCCGTGACCTGCCAGATAGTGTCCCAATGTATGACCTTTTTCGTACTCCATCACCAGGAACGCCGTTCCGTTCGCTTCCGTGTACTCGATGACGCGGGCAACGTAAGGATCGTGGATCTGCGCTAGGATTCTGGCGTCCCGAAGAAATCGCGTAAGCCCTTCTTCGTAGACCGCTTTTTTGGAGGCGACGGCTTGGACGCGCACGCCGTCCGATCCCCGTTCGACGAGTTCATGGGGAAGATATTCCTGTATGGCCACCTCGCGCTTGCGATTCTTGTCTCGCGCGAGGTAGATCACGCCGTGGTTGCTGACGCCGAGGGTGTCCCTGATCTTGAGTAAGCCAACGTAGGTGTCAGGCTCGAGGGTTTGCATCAATAATGCGCGAGGTCGTGCTATTTCAAAGTCAACCTTATATTCTGCAACGATAAGGCGTGGGGGTCTAGCGGGACTGCCTCGGTCAGCCGAAATCAAGGGGAAAACGGGATGGCGCACGGGCGCAAGGCGGAGATCGTCGGGTCAGACAGACGGCGGGCGCGTTTCGCATATCAAGTCCACGATGCGTCGGCCGCTGCCCGCCGCCAGGGTCCAACCGAGCGTACCGTGCCCGGTGTTGAGCCAGACGTTGCCGTAATCGGTCGCTCGGATGTATGGGATATTCGTAGGCGTGGTGGGACGCAGCCCCGCCCAGTATTGGACGTTTTCGAAATCGCCGGCGCGGGGAAATAATTTACGAACCTGATCGGCGATAGCGCGACAGCGGCGGTGATCCAAATGAACGCTGTAACCGCTCAACTCCGCCGTGCCGGCTACACGAAGGCGGTCATGCAGATTGCTGTAGACCAGCTTGTGTTCATCGTCGGTGAGACTCTTTTTCGGTGTCACGTGGGAAGGCTGGCACGGTATGGTAATGGAATAACCTTTGGCGGGATACAGATTGAGACGTATTCCGTAACGCTTCAAGAACGGGTACGAATAGCTTCCGAGGCACACCACGACGTCGCGGGCTTTGATGGTTTTGAAACCATCCGGTGTGCGCAGTTCTACCCCTGAGCATCGTCTGCCGTATCGGCTTTCCGCCAAACCGACTGCCTCGGTACCAAACCAGAAGTCCATACCTCTCGCCACGCAAAGTTCAGCCACAGCGCGGGTGTATTTGAAGGCATCGCCGCTTTCGTCAGTGGGCGAGTAGGTTGCGCCTACGATTTGCGATTCGCTGCCGGCGAAGGCCGGCTCCAGTGCGACCAGCTCACGCGACTCGACGATCTCCAGTGGGCATCCCTGTTTTCTCATGATCTCCGTTGCGTGCAACGCGAATTCAAACATGCGCGGGTCCCGGTAAAAATGAAGGATGCCATCGGCGCGATGATCGTACTCAATACCCTCTGATTCCCGGATCTCTCTCAGCAGGTCGCGACTTTCAAGGGCGAGACGCACGATAGCCGCCGTATTGTTATCGGCTTTGCGCGCCGTACAGTTCGCGAGAAACGCGATAATCCATCGCCATTGAGCCGTATCCAATCGTGGCCGGAATAGGAGGGGCGCCTCGTCGTTGAACAGCCATCTCATGACTTGAAGTGGCGCGCGGGGGTTAGCCCAAGGCTCTGCATGACTGACGGCGATCTGCCCGCCATTGGCGAAGCTCGTCTCCAAACCTACTCCAGACTGCCGTTCTATTACGCCGACCGACAACCCCGCCCGCTGCGCCCAGTACGCGGTATTGACACCGATTACACCCGCGCCCAGGACTATCAGGTCGTATTCTTTGTGATAATTCTTCATGAGCTCCCGAGCCGTGACTTAGGTATGCAACGACGGTTACAAATATACATGAATGGGATGAGCAGGAGGATCGATGCTCGGGGTGTAAGTTCCAAGTTTCGCCCAGGCTGGAGAACGCCTTCTGCTTCAACACGATTTTTCAGCTCCGCCGACGAGGCGACAAACGCGCGTGTCGGGCGGATACACGCGCGAAGCGGGCAGGTGTTACAATATCTTTAGCGACAGAATCGCAGTCGGGGGGGCGTTCCCGGTTTTGATCGGAGGGAGTAGGAATCTTCTCCGCTTATGTATCAGTCACACGCCGACGTCAGACGAGAGCTAGCCGACCTGAAGGAGCAGGCGAAAATCAATGAGAGGATTTGGGGCGGGTTCCGCAGAATTGAAATAAATGCAATCGGCGCCGAGACGTTTCGGCAACTCGTGCATGAGGTGGTCCGTGGTATTCGTGAAACCTTCCCCAAGGTAAGCCAGGTCACCTTGGCTTGTCTCAATATTGACTACGAGATCATGCGTATTCTGGAGCAGTGCAGCCACTCTCGCGAGAGCGTGGCGAATTTCGTGATGCTGAACGACGATGAGTTGTATCGATGGTTTCCGCACACCCCTAGGCCATTGCTTGGCTCCTGC
>JBFGKR010000106.1:0-6474 GCA_041576575.1 Arenicellales bacterium
CTCGTTCACGAGGATGTTGGCGTCCACGACCATGCCCAGGGTCAGGGCTTGGGATTAGCCTTTGTAAAGGACATCGTCGAGGTGTACGGCGGTACTCTCGCTCTCGAAGCGCGCGATGACGGCAGTCGAGGGACCCAGGTCCGGGTCTATTTTCCACCGGAATAACGACGTGGCGTGGTGGGGAAAGCTCATGGGCGGGGCGTTCGGTTTTATGCTGGGAGGTCCGTTGGGCGCAACCCTGGGTGCGGTCCTCGGACATCAGTTCGACAAAGGCGTAGCGAACGTCGCGCACCGGATTGAATTCGGCGGCGCGGAGCGTCGGCAAACGGTTTTTTTTACGGCCGTATTTTCCGTGCTGGGACATGTTTCAAAGGCGGATGGTCGCGTCAGCCCTAGGGAAATTGCGATGGCGGAGGACGTCATGCGACAAATGCGGCTTTCCTCCGATCAACGCAAGGCGGCGATCGGCTTATTCAAAAGAGGCAAGCGCGCGGATTTCCCGCTGGACGAAGTCGTAGACCAGTTGCGGCAGGAGTGCGGGCGTCGCACGACCTTGTTGCAAATGTTCCTCGAGATTCAAATACAGGCCGCGCTGGCCGATGGTCGTTTGGACTTTCGAGAGCGGCAGGCATTGCTCCACATCGCCGGACGACTCGGTTTTCCCCCTCGCCGATTCGACGATATTTTACGCTTCATAGAGGGCGCATCCGCATACGAGCATGATAGGGTCAAACAGAGGCCGCCGACCCTTGGCGATGCATACAAGACTTTAGGGGTAACACCGTCGGACGACGACGCCGAGATAAAAAAAGCATACAGACGGCTGATGGCTCAACATCACCCGGACAAGCTTGTGGCCAAGGGATTGCCGGAGGAGATGATTAGATTAGCAACGGAAAAAACCCAAGAGATTCGACATGCCTACGAGCAGATTCGTAACGCGCGACGGCGGTAACGAGTTCTATAGCGATGATCACGATTGCTCGCGCTCCCCCCCGCTGCGTCGATCGGTTTCGCCGTGACGCGGCGCGCCGCGGCGCAATCGTTGCGCCAATGTCCGGAGTCCTGAATGCCGCGTGGTCTTGCCCCATGACAACGTGAGGTTGCCGGTGCAGGCCAATCTTAGGAATAATTGCACCTGTTAACGGATGAGAGGAACGAAAACATGACCATGGCAATTCGCGTTCACGAGACCGGCGGGCCCGACAAGCTGCGCTGGGAGGAAATCGATGTGGGCCAACCCGGTGTTGGCGATGCGCTGATTCGGCATACCGCAGTCGGACTCAATTTCATCGATATATATTTTCGCGAGGGCGCCTATCCACCCCCCAAGATCCCGTTCATATTGGGGATGGAGGCCGCCGGTGTCGTCGAGGCCGTTGGACGCGGGGTCACGGAGGTGTCGATCGGGGATCGAATCGCGTACGCAGGCGGCCCCATCGGCGCCTACAGCGAACGACGTCTATTTCCCGCGGAACGGCTGGTGCGGCTTCCCGAAGCGATCAATGACGAAACCGCGGCGGCCATGATGTTACAGGGAATGACCGCGCAATATCTTCTGCGCCGAACCTACAGCGTGAAGCCTGGAGACGCGATCTTGTTTCATGCCGCTGCGGGCGGCGTCGGATCGATTGCTTGTCAATGGGCGAAGCATCTCGGGGCCACGGTCATCGGTACCGTTGGGACCACAGAAAAAGCGGAGTACGTCAAGCGGCTGGGCTGCGATTATCCAATCGTCTATACGCAGCAGGATTTCGTTGAAAAAGTCAAAGAAATTACCGGTGGCGCGGGCGTGCCGGTAGTCTACGACTCCGTCGGCAAGGATACGTTTGACAAATCTCTGGATTGTCTGCGCAAGCTGGGCTTGATGGTGAGTTACGGCCAGTCTTCCGGGGCCGTTCCGCCGATCGTCCCGGCGGTCCTGAGTAAAAAGGGCTCGCTCTACTTGACGCGCCCGACTTTGTTCGACTACATCGAAAAGCGTTCTGATCTGCTGGCGTCTTCCAGCGAGTTGTTCGATGTGGTCATGCAAGGACGCGTTAAAATCGACGTCGGGCAGACGTATGCGCTCAAAGACGCGGCGCGCGCCCACCAGGATTTGGAAGAGCGGAAGACGACAGGGTCAACGGTGCTGATCCCGGAATAGTCGCTGCGCTCCGCCGCCGCGCGCGATCCCCGCATTTTTGGGCCGTCCGCTGGATCCCTCGATTTGGTCGCGGGTATCAATCCGCGTCAAGGCGGGAGATGGCGCTTGCGGCCTTCACGATTTCGGCGACTAGCGTGAACAAAGCCCCAGCGATAACCGTGAGACCGGCCACGTCGATCAGCGTAAGCCCGTGCTCGAAGCCCAGCAGACGGGTCAGCCATCCCCGTTCGCCCGTCGCCGCGAGGTACCAGGAGAGGGGTTGTCCGAAGTCCGCAAAAGGCTGCGCGATGAGCAGCACGATGACCAACAAGTGAAGCTCCGTGGGACCGAATGCCGGTAGTTCCATGACTCGGGTCAGTTCCGCTTTGATCAACCCGTTGATAATGAGCAGGAGATAGAGAGCGATCACGACCAGGCCGATGATGAAGTGCGTTCCCTCGACAAGGAACGTGCCCAGCCCGATGAACACGACGCTCAGGGAGTCGCCAAAATGATCCAGGTAGAAACCGACTTTGGTGGGTCCCCGGGCGCGGGCGACCACACCGTCCAAGGTGTCCGCAAACCAATGCACGAATATGAACGCGGCGCCCACGACACACAGCCAGCGCGACCAGGCAGTGAAATAGAGGCAGACGCCCGCGGCCGCCGCGGCAAGGATGCCGATGAGGGAAATGGCGTTGGCGCTGAGGCGTACCGGGACGAAGGGCAATAATTTCGGGAAGACGCGTTTCACCCACGGGTCGAAGGGGCTGTTTTCGATTTTTTTCACCGAGCGTTCAATGTCTGCATGGAACAATTAACTTAAAATATTACTAAACAAAAGACTTATAACTTATTGTTTATTATAATGAAATGTCCGTATCGGCGGTACTGGGTAGAGACGTCGGCTGCGGCGCAGTCCAGCCCGGCGCCCGATGTTCCGCGACCACCGTGGTGTACAATCCGCCCCGCACATTGAACACCGCGGACAAGCGCATGAAGCGTGGATCGGTAGCGGCAACGAGTTCGTCCAATATTTGATTGGTCACCGCTTCGTGGAAGGCGCCCTGATCGCGGTAGGACCAGATGTACTGTTTCAACGACTTGAGTTCGACACAACGTTTGTCTGGCACATACTCGAGATCAAGGGTTGCAAAATCCGGCTGTCCGGTCACGGGGCACAGACAGGTAAACTCCGGGATGCGGATGCGCACGATATAATCGCGTTCGGCATTGGGGTTGTCGAAGGTGTCCAGTTGTCGACGGCTTCGTGTAGGCATAGTCCCGGATCATGTGTTAGGTTTGCGCGTTGGATTTTAACGTAATTCGTTTTACCGCTGATAATTCGTCCAGATTTGCTCGAACCCGAAACATAACGATGGAGCCTTCCACCTTTGTCCATTCGGGATAGACGATGCGTTTGAAGCACATCAAATTGTCCGGTTTCAAGTCCTTCGTTGATCCTACTTCTCTTTCTTTCCCGGCGAATCTCGTGGGTGTGGTTGGCCCAAACGGCTGCGGGAAATCCAACGTGATCGATGCGGTGCGCTGGGTCATGGGAGAGTCGTCCGCGAAGACGCTTCGCGGAGACAGCATGGCGGATGTTATTTTCAACGGCTCGTCGGCGCGAAAACCGGTGGGAAAGGCGGCCGTCGAGCTCGTGTTTGACAACAGCGCGGGGAAAGCGCCCGGCCCATACGCGGGCTACGGCGAGATAGCGATTCGCCGCGAACTGGGGAGAGACGGTCAATCTTCTTATTTCATCAACAAGGGCCGCTGTCGGCGTCGCGACATTACGGATATTTTCCTCGGCACCGGACTCGGACCCCGGTCCTATTCCATTATTGAACAAGGCATGGTGAGTCGCATCATTGAGGCGAAACCCGAAGAGTTGCGCACGATGGTAGAGGAGGCTGCCGGCATTTCGAAGTACAAAGAACGCCGAAGGGAGACGGAGACGCGCATTCGCCACACGCGAGAGAATCTGGACCGCGTGGAAGATATCCGCCAAGAGCTTGAAACACAGCTGCGACGGCTGAAGCGGCAATCCAGCGCAGCAGCCCGATACAAGACATTGAAGCAGGAGGAGCGGACGCTGCGAACGCAATTGTTGAGCCTTCGCTGGCGAGGTCTCGATGAGCAGGTAAGCGCGAAGGAAGCGGAGTTGTCCAAGATACGGACTGAGTTGGAAGCGAAGATTGCCGCCCAGCGTGGAGTGGAAACGGATATCGTGCGATTGCGCCAAAACCTACAGGAGGCGAACGACCGGCTGAACCGAGTACAAGGCGATTACTATCAAATAGGCGCTGAGTTGGCAAACAAAGAGCAGAGCATTGAACACGCGAGGCAAACGCGACATCAACAAAAGGAGGAGCTCGAAAGATTGTCGCAGGCGTATAAAGAGGCACACGACCTCGTTCATGCGGATCGTCAACGGCTGGATGCGCTGCACAACGAGCTGAAGGCGTGCCGATCACATACGATTCGTGTGAATCAAGAATTTGACCTTGCGGTGGATGCGTTGGAATCGGCGGAGCGTGCGTATCAAGATTGGCAGGCGGAGTGGGACGAATTCGGACGTGATGCTGCACGGCCGGAACACGAGCGCGAAGTGCAACGCAACCGTATCGATGAGCATTATCGACAGATCGAACAGGTCGCCCGTCGGCAGGCGCGGCTGGCCGAGTCGCTGCAAGATATAGAAGTGGCGCTGAAGGAGACCGACGCCGTTGCCTTGCGGTCGGAAGCGCAGGAATTGGATGGGGCGTTCGTTGCGCTGGAGGACGACATCCAGGGCTTGGGGGGCCGCATACAAGAACAACGTGAATTGGCAAGTCGGGTCGAGGAAGAATTACACGAAGCACGGCATCGCTACCAAGTGGAGGCAGCGAGACTTAAGTCCCTAAAAGAGGTTCAGTCGACCGCGTTGGGTAGCGAGGATGCGGATGCGGCTAGCTGGTTGCAGCAATTCGGCCTGGCCAACAGCCCGCGTTTGGCCGGCGATCTGGAAGTCGAACCAGGTTGGGAAAAAGCGGTGGATTGTGTGCTCGGCGGGCGCCTGGGGGCGTTATGCGTAGACAGTCTGGACGGACTCGCCGCCGATGTGTCTTCCTTTCGTGGCTCTACTTTAACCCTGGTGGAAAACGGAAAAGCAACCGACGCGGACGGGTCTCGTGAAACACTTCTGCACAAAGTCGCTTCTTCGGATACGGACCTGCATTGCTGGCTCGCGCAAGTCGGTGTCGCGGAAGACGTTGCAGAGGCTATGTCGCACCGCGGAGAACTTGCATCGCATGAGTCCATAGTCACGCGCGACGGCATGTGGCTGGGACGAAACTGGTTGGTGTTGGCTCATGGAGAAGGCGCCAAGGCGGGGGTTTTGGTGCGGGAAATGGAGATCGAGCAGTTAACGGACGGCACCCAGCGTTTAGAGGGTGAAATAAAAAACCTGGCGGAAGTATTGCGCGACCATCAGCGAGAAATAGTCGATCTGGAGGAAAATCAGGTCGAGGCGCGGCGGATTTTGAGCAGCAAGGCGGCGCAGCGCACGGAACTGCATAAGAAACTTGGTCACGCGGAGGCGCGTGCGGCCGAGATGCAGGCCCGGCACATGCAGATTGAATCCGATCTAACAGAATTGGATCAGTTTTTGGAAGTGGCGGAGTCCGAACTGCTACAGGCTCGTTCGAAACTGGCGACCGCACAGCGTCTGTCGGTAGATTTTCAAAACCGACATTCCCATCTTTCGTCCGAGCGCGCTCGCTTGCGCCGGGCGTTAGACCGAGCGAGGGAGCAGGCCGACTCTGCCCGCGAGGCGAGACACGGACAACAGTTTGAGGAAAAACGTCTCAATGCAGAAATTGAGGCGCTGCAGAACGGCATCAAGCGAGCGGAGAGCCAGCAATCTTCCATGCGTCGCCGTCAGCACGAATTGCGAAACTTGGTCGACGACGAGCAGCCGCCCGAAGCACAGCTTGAGGAAGAATTGAAGCAATTGTTGAACAGGCGCTTGGAAGTCGAATCGCTCCTGGCACAGGAGCGAAAAAAGGCGGAGCATCTGACCGCCGCCATCCGAGATCGGGAGCAACAACGTGCGGAGCATGAAAATGCAGTGCAACAGATTCGAGAAGCCTTAGAGGAGTCGCGGCTGGGAAGGCAGGAACTGCTGGTTCGTCGTGACACACTCGCAGATCAGATCAACGAGACCGGAAACGAGCCGAAATCTGTGCTTGCGGACATGCCACAGGACGCAAACGAGCGCGCCTGGGAAGAGCGGCTCGAAAGCATCACAGCGCGCATCGATCGCATCGGCCCCGTGAACCTTGTGGCCATAGAAGAGTACGAAGAGC
>JBFGKR010000107.1:0-6450 GCA_041576575.1 Arenicellales bacterium
CCAGGGCGCAATCGCCTTAGGACTGTTTCCGAAAATCAAGCCCACGCGACCCATTTTAGCGAGTTGTTCGACATGGTAGCCCGCCTGACCGAAATGGTGGGAACGATAGACGGCTGCGACCGCGACTCCGTGATCATCGACCCGCGCGTTGACTTCGGCCACAGCGCGAGCCAGAGCGGGGAATGCGAATCCGTGAGCCGCATCCACGCGCACTGCTGCGGCGGAGACGGGTTCGACGACGGGAACCGCGTATCCGTCGACTTTGCCCGACGCGGCTTGAGCGGCATAACTGGGCAGTCGCGACAATCCGTGTCCCGGTTGGCCGTCGATCTCGGCGGCGAGCAGCGCGTCGCTGACGCTTTCTGCGTTTTCCAGGCTGGTGTTGTGGCGTTGCAGGATCTCAACGCCCAGTGATCGGCACGCCGGAATCGCGAGCTCTACGACAGCGGTCATGCCGATTCCAGCACCCTGCGGACGTTCGCAGCGGTGACCGCGCTCACGCGTTCGTTGGATTCCCGCGTCACTCCGGCAATGTGCGGCGTCAACAGCAGATTAGGCGCGTTAGCGAAGCGCTGTCCATCCTCGGCGGAAAGCGGTTCGGATTCGTAGACGTCCACGGCCGCGCCTCCCAGATGTCCGGCGAGTAGGGCGTCGATTAACGCATGCTCATCCACGATGCCGCCGCGCGCGGTATTGATCAAGACAGCCCCGGCTTTCATGGTTGCAAGCAACCGGGAATCGATGAGCCGGCGAGTATTTTCCGTGAGCGGTACGTGTACGCTGACCACGTCGGACACCGAAAACACGCCGAGCAAGTCCGTGTTCCGGACGTTCTCCCACACCGGATCGTCGCGATCCACGAACGGATCGTGGGCGAGGACATGCATGCCCAGCGCGCTCGCGCGTCTTGCAGTCTGGCGAGCGATACCTCCGAAGCCGACCAGCCCGAGCGATTTGCCTTGTAGCTCACGGCCGATACATTCTTGGCGCGGCCATCGTCCGCGAATAACGGCGGCATTGGACGCGTAGCAGCCGCGTAACAGCAGCATGGCGGCAGCGATGACGTACTCCGCGACCGCGTCGTCGTTGGCGCCGGATGCCGGGCACACGGCGATTCCGCGTTGTCGGCAGGCCGCGACATCTATATTGTCCAGGCCAACCCCTAGGCGGCCGACGACGCGCAGCCGCATGGCCTCCTGCAATAACTCGCCGCCAACCCGAGTACGATTGCGTACGATCAAACCGTCGGCGTCCTTCACGCGCTGCATTAATTTCGAAGCCTTGTCGACGAGATCCGGGTCGTAGTGCACCTCGAAATCTCGACGCAAATCCTCGACCGCGCTTTCGTCCATGAACTCCGTGATCACCACTCGTTTCATCTCAGAGCCCGGTAAGTCGCCGCAATTCGTCGTGGAGAGATTTCTTCAGCTCTATGCCGATGCCCGGGGTCTCGTGGCCGTGGGTATAGCCGTTGACGACGGGTATGTCGTCGGCGAAACCGCCGAAGGGTTGAAATACCCCAGGGTAGGACTCCGATCCACCGGTCTGCAGGCCGATGGCGATGTTAAGCGCCAGTTGGTGTCCTCCGTGTGGAATGAGGCGACGCCGCGACCAGCCGTGCGCCTCGGAGAGTCTTATGACCCGGAGGTACTCGGTGAGGCCGTAACTCAAGGCGGGGTCCAGCTGAATCCAGTCGCGGTCGGGCCGAAGGCCGCCGTAGCGGAGCAGATTCGCCAAATCCTGACGCGAAAACAGGTTCTCCCCGGTGGCGATGGGAGCGGCGTAGTGCTGGGCCAGGGTGGCGTGGAGTAGATAATCCAGCGGATCTCCCGGCTCTTCGTACCAGAACAGTTCGAAGCGCCGCATGGCGTCCCCGTAGGCCAACGCCTTCCGCAGGTCGAAACGGCCGTTGGCGTCGACCGCGAGACTGCGCCCACTGCCGACCACCTCGAGTACAGCCTCAATGCGCCGCAGGTCCGTATCTAAGTCGGCGCCGCCAATTTTCATTTTCACGACGCTGTAGCCCTGGTCCCGATAACGGCGCATCTCATCCTGAAGTTGCGGTATCTCCTTGCCGGGGTAGTAATACCCGCCGCCGGGATACACCAATACCTGCTCGTCGTGGCGACCGGCGTTGTATCGTTCGGAAAGCAGGCGCCACAGAGGTTGCCGTGCAATTTTCGCTACCGCGTCCCAGACCGCCATGTCTAAGGCTCCGGCGGCCACCGCACGGTCTCCGTGCCCACCGGGTTTCTCGTTGCGCATGAAGCTATTCCAGATTTTTTCAGGATCCAAGTTGTCGCCGCCGTCTTCGAGCAGGTCCGTGGGGTCAGCTTCCATGATGCGAGGGATGAATCGTTCCCGCAGGATCCCTGCTTGAGCGTAGCGCCCGTTGGAGCAGAAACCGTATCCAATTACGGGCGCACCGTCTTGCTGCACGTCCGTGACCACGGCTATTACGCTGACCGTCATGCGACTGAAATCGATGTAGGCGTTGCGTATGGAAGAGCTTATGGGTGCGGTGCGTTCGCGTATTTCGACGATGCGCATATCTATCAGCCGTTGAAAAGACGTCCGGCGGGCAGCGGCACCAGCAGCACCTTGCTGAACAAGAAATAGAATCCGAGTACGACCGCGGCACCGACCAAGGGGTAGATGAACAAGCGCCCGGGGGACCAGGGGTCGTACATCGCCAGCATTATTATGGCCAGAAACGCCGCCAGCCCGGAGATCAAGAATCCGGTGTACGGCATCAACAAAGCGGCGATAAGCATGGAGATCACTAACCCCACACGCCGAACCGTCGACTCGGGTCCGCGGGCTTGCCTGTCGAAGGGGCGCGCGAGACTCCAGCCTATGGAAGCGATGCAGAACACAATCATGGAGCCGGCGACGGTGCGGGGGAACACGTAGGAGTCGGCGTCCGCGTAATCCAAGGTATCCCATAACGCCAGCACACCAACGAAAATAAAAATAGCGGCAACAACCATTCCGCCGACATCCCGCGATTGGCCGCTAAGCTGCATGGCGCCCCATTCGCAGCGGGTGGCGACGACGGGACGATCCCCCCGACAGCCGCAGCTCAGTGCTTGGTGCGCGCATTGTGGCGACGTGGTGAGATCTCACTTTTTCGATTTGCAGAATACGGGGTTTGGAAGAACTGACATTCGGCGAGAGCGATGACGGTCCGATGCTCTCAAACAAGAAGCACGCTGTCGATCGATGCTGCAATTTTTTACCGCGATGGATGCGGTGTCCTTCTTGCTTTTTCATGGGCGGGCGCGGTGGGGTGGATTAGTCAGCACGGGCAAGCTCCCGCTTTAGGCGAAGTCGACTCAACAAAAGAGGGGAAAACAAAGACAGCAGGATGAAGGCGACAATACCTAACGAGATCGGACGACCGAAGAACTGGCCCCACAGATCGTCCGCCGCCGCACCGATGATCCAACCTTGGACAAAGCCCTGCTCCGCGATAGATCCCAATATGAGCCCCAGGACGATGGGTGAAGCGCTGAATCCAAACCGGCCCAATATCCAGCCCAACACACCGAGGATGGTCATAATCACCACGTCCGATACGCTGTTGCGAATGGAATACGTGCCGATCAAGGTCATGAACGCGACCGTGGGTACCAGCATCGCTTTGGGCACGGTGACGATGGACCGGTAAGCGTAACGTCCTATGAGCAATCCCGCAGGTAGCATGAGCACGGTCGCAAGCAGCAGCCCCCAGATAAAGACGTAGACGATGGAACCGTGCTCGGTAAACAAGTTCGGGCCGGTGCGCACGCCCTGGATCAACAAGGCACCCAAGATCACGGCATCAGGCGGTGTTCCGGGAATACCCAAGACCAAAGTGGGAATGAATCCGCCTCCAACGGTCGCATTGTTGGCCGCTTCAGTGGCCTGCACTCCCTCTGAGGCGCCGCGACCAAATCGTTCCTGCTGCTTTGATGATCGACGCGCTTCGGAATAGGCCACCAATCCTGCAATGGACCCCCCGGCACCGGGCAGGATTCCGACCAAAGTTCCGATGACGGAGCTGCGTGCGAGGTTGAACTTGCTGCGCAAGGAAATCCTCAATGCTTCCTGCAACCTGAAACCCCGGGACGCTTCTTCGACCTTCAAGTGACGATCCGGCGTAGCCACCAAATCGATCAGGACCGGAATGCAGTACAAGCCGATCAACGCCGAGACCACTTCTATTCCGCCAAGCAGGGTCTGGCTTCCAAAGGTCAAGCGGACGTCGGCGCTGATTTCGGCAACGCCGATACAGGACAACAACAATCCAAAACACGCCCCGATCATGCCTTTCAGAAGATTTCCCTGCGACAGCGCCGAAATAAGAGTCAACCCCAGAATTGCCAGCCAGAAGTACTCTACGGGCCCAAAGGCGAGCGCGACATTGGCTAGCGGCGGAGCCAGCGAGAGCAGAAACAAAGCGCCGACCAGACCCCCGCACACCGAAGCAATGCAGGCGAGCGTGATGGCGAGATCTCCGTCGCCCCGCTTCGCCATCGGGTAACCGTCGAAG
This sequence comes from Arenicellales bacterium, assembly GCA_041576575.1. Classification (GTDB taxonomy): domain Bacteria; phylum Pseudomonadota; class Gammaproteobacteria; order Arenicellales; family JAANXG01; genus CALZGZ01. Next base: position 4,535 of record JBFGKR010000107.1, read on the forward strand.
GTCGTGGCGATGGCCGAGGGGGTGCCCGGCGTATTCAGAAGGATCGCCGCATACGCGCCGCCATAAATGGCGCCAGTGTAGATGGCGCCCATCAGGATCAACGCCGACGCCGGCTCCATGGAAAAAGTGATGGGGATTAACACCGCCACCGCCATGGTGGCGGTCAGCCCCGGTAGCGAGCCGACAACGGTTCCTGCCACTACTCCGCTCAGCGCCAACGCAATATGGTAGGGCGTGAGCGCGGCAAGCAAGTAGCCCAAGCTATTCATCAAACCGGTCGCCGCTTGTCAAGCCGGGGCAATCCAGGGGCGGACTTTATTTGATAACGCCGGCTTCTTTCGCTGCGGAGACATAGGCTTGCGCTTTTTCATCCATGAACGCCTTCATACCTTGATGGTCCACGTTCACCAGTGCGAATCCGTCGTTCTCCATTTTCTGCTTGAAATCGGGATCGTCGTTTATCTGCCCGATCATAGAAGACAACTTCGCGCGTATGTCTTCCGGTGTGGAGTTGGGTACCGCGATGCCGCGGTACGCCCCGGAAACGATGTCGAATCCCAATTCCTTGAAAGTGGGCACGTCGGGAAAGCGCGGATGCCGTTGTTCCATCGCCACCGCCAACAGGCGCACCTTGCCGGCGTGCTTTGCCCCAACGGAGGTGTATCCCCACTGGCCCATGACTTGATTGCCCAACAACGCGGTAACCGAGGCGCCGGTGCCTTTGAACGCAACATAGGTGGTTTTGATCTCCGCGAGCTTGTCGAAGGTCACCTGGGCAAGGTGATTGGCGGTGCCTTTCCCGGATCCTGAGAACGTGATTTTGCCCGGGTTGTTCTTGGCATGGTCGATTATGTCCTGCAGTGTCTTGAACTGACTGTCCGCCGCCACGACAACCGCGTCGGGAGTGTAGTGGAACATGTAGATAGTCGCGAGTTCATCGGTTTTAAAACCAACGTCCTTTTGCAGAGGCTTGACGATGATGTGTGGCAGGTTCACGCCCATGATGCTGTAGCCATCGCCGGGCATATCGTTCAATTGCGACCACCCAACCGCACCCCCGCCGCCAGGTTTGTAGGAAATGACCAAATCTTGTCCGAATTTTTTCTTGAAAAAGGGTTGTTGGTGGCGAGCGGTTATATCGGATTCTCCGCCTGGTCCGAAGGGAATAACGTAACTGATGGGTTTTTCTGGGTATTCGGCGGACGCAACGGTCGCGACCGCTGCCAGCGCCGCAATCAATGCCGTTACGAAACTTCGCTTAATGGTGTGAATCATCTTCTAGCTCCTGTTGAGTGTTAACACGAATGTGTTATGCGCTTCGATACAACTTTGTCAATACAAACGCTCGATGCCCCAAGGCCTCGGCGGCAGTCAATCTTCCGTTAAAGGCCCGGATAGTCATGTCGATGAGACGGCCCCCTGCTTCATCCAGATCCATTTCACTCCGCAATAATCCCGACGCACGTCCAGGTCTCTGCGTTCCTTCAAGGTACCCACCGTGCACGGAGTTCCGCTGAGTTTGATCACCGGTTCAGTCGGATTGCCGATGATATTACCTTGGCCCGTCGGAAACAGATGGACGACGAGACCCGCTCCCGCCTGAAGCGTAACACACTCCGCGGCGGCCGAAGAGTAATCCACGAAGTACAGCCCAGGACCGTTGCCGGAAGTCTCGGCAGGCGCCAGCACGTCAATGAACTGTGTCATTTTTTCCGATCGTTTACAGGTTTCCGAATGCTTTTTCTTCAATCGCGGTCGATCCGCCTTCATTATTTCCCTTAATCGGCTGGCTTTCCGAGAGCTCGTTGGTTCTGTGGGGTTCGATGACCTCACCCGTGTAAGCCTGTCGGGCATCCATAAACTTCTTCGCTACCTCGAGCGTCTTCGCCCTCGACGCGCAAACCCCCTCGGCAGCG
>JBFGKR010000108.1:0-6428 GCA_041576575.1 Arenicellales bacterium
GGCCCCGGCGCCGGGGTCTTCCACGAGCGCGGACTCCGTCAAGACACGATCGACTGAGCGCCGATCGTTACAAATCAAAACCATATTACATCCCGCCTCCATCGCGGCAACAGCTCGATCCGCCGCGTCGGCACCCGTCCGCGCGCCCTCCATGGTCAGATCGTCGCTGAACACGACGCCCCTAAATCCCAACTTTTTACGCAGGATATCGTCTATCCACCAGCGCGAATACGTGGGAACCTGCCCGTCAATGGCGTCAAACATTACGTGCGCGGTCATGACGCCGCCGAGAACATCGACCAATTCTCGATAGGGCACGAGATCGCAGGATTCCACGTCAACGAAGGGGCGATGGTCGCAGGGCAGGCAGGTATGGGAATCACCGCGCACGCCGCCATGCCCGGGAAAATGTTTCCCGACCGCCGTCATCCCCGCTTCCGCCATGCCGGAAATGAAGGCACCCGCAAGCCTGGTCACTGCGAGGGGATCAGAATGAAACGCGCGATCGCCGATTACAACGCTCTGCACCCGTGTGACGTCGAGCACCGGGGTAAAACTGAAATCGACACCCGCGGCGAGTAACTCACGCGCCATGATTTCGCCCATGGACTTGGCGGTACGGAGCCCCTCTTCCGGCTGTCGGTCGTACAAATCGCCGTAGTGCCGGGCGCTGGGCAGGGAAGTGAACCCGTCCCGGAATCGCTGGACCCTTCCCCCTTCCTGATCCACCGCAATCAGCAATGGGGGCGACCGCAATCCGTGAACGTGCTCGGTCAGCGCTAAAAGTTGTTTCGGATCGTTGTAGTTCCGGTCAAATAGTACCACCCCTCCCACCAACGGATGCTTTAGGCGTTCCCGGTCCTCCGCAAGAAGTTCCGTGTCGCCCGCGAGATCCAGCATCACCGGGCCGAGCGGCATTTCAAAAGTCATTTTCCCCGAGACCCGGACTGCGTCGTCAGCCGGCGTCGATCCGTACCGGAGTTCCGACGCGGACTAGATCGAACAGTTCAACGATGTCTTTGTTGCGCATCTTGATGCACCCGTGGGAGGTCGGCCGACCCATGGGATCGTCGTCCGGCGCTCCGTGGATATAGATGTAACGCCGCATGGTGTCGACGCTCCCGAGCCGATTGATGCCGGGTTCGCGGCCGCTCAGCCACAAGATCCGCGTCAATATCCAGTCACGCCGCGGATGCATGCGTCGAAGCATGGGCGAATAGATTTCTCCCGTCGGTCGTCGGGCTCGAAAAACGGTGTTAACCGCGCATCCCTCGCCGATTTTGGCGCGCACGACATGGTTGCCCCGTGGCGTGCGCTCGCTGCCGGCCTGTTCCCCCACCCCGCGTCGGGCCGTAGACACGGGCCGTTCGAACAAGACCACATTGCGGTCCCCGTAGGCGATCAATCGCTGCGTAGCGGTATCAATTTCGATACGTGCGATAAACATCGCCTAGATTGAATATCGGCGACGAATATCCCGCAATAATCCCCCGGACGCGTCTTCGATCATATCGAGCACGCGATTGAATCCGGTCGCCCCGCCCCAGTAGGGATCGGGAATTTCGCGTTCAATGAAATTACTCGAATACTCCATGAACAAGCGGATCTTGTGGGTCATGTCTGGCGGCGCCGCTTTCGATAAATGACGAACGTTTTCCTCGTCCATCGCCAGGATGTAATCGAAAATCGCAAAGTCCTCCGCAGTGGCTTGCCGTCCGCGGATTCGACTGAGATCGATATCACGATAGGCGGCGGCCTGCACAGCGCGCGTATCGGGCGGTTCGTTGACGTGATAAGCGTGGGTTCCGGCAGAATCGATCTCTACAGCCGCTTCCAGACCTTGTTCGGTAATCAGTTTTCGAAACACACCTTCCGCCGTCGGCGAACGGCAGATGTTACCCAGACAAACAAATAAGACTCTAACCATAATCACTCTTAGGACGCACGCAGCGATTGCTTGAATTTAATCAGATCTCCCTCCGTATCAACACCTACACCCGGCGCCACCGGCGTCTGCAACACGACGATCCGAGCTCCGTAGTAGAGTGCGCGGAGCTGCTCCAAGCCCTCGATCCGCTCCAGGTCGCAGACTTTCCAACCGGTAAAGATGTTCAAGGAACTCACTCGATACCCGTACACGCCGATATGGCGTAGAGCACGCACTGGGCCGTATTCTCGCGGGAATGGTATGGGCGCCCTGGAGAAATAAATCGCAAAGCCCTCAGAGTCCGTGATGACTTTGACGACGTTGGGGTCGTTCCGTTCACGTTCGTCCTCGATCGGATGGCAGGCGGTGGACATCATAGAGTTCGGTCGCCGCAGGAGAGCTTCCGCCACGTCATCGATCAGCGCCCCGGGCATCTGCGGTTCATCGCCTTGGACATTGACCACGACGCGGTCATCCCGCAACCCGAGCTCTCGAACCGCTTCGGCAATTCGATCGGTGCCGGTGTTGTGCTCGGCGCTGGTCAGAATCGCCGTACCACCGAACCCCCGGACAGCGTCGGCGATTCTGTCGTCATCGGTGGCTACGAACACATTGGCGGCCGAACTCGTGCAAGCGCACTCGTACACATACTGAATCAGGGGCTTGCCTGCGATCTCGATGAGAGGTTTTGCGGGCAGCCGACGCGATCCGTAGCGCGACGGTATGACGACGTCAAATTCCATTTCCACAAATATGATTAATGCGCCCGGGCGCCGAGGATCCCGGTTGAAGGCGAAGCGATCGGTCGGCTGAGCGCGGGAAGATGGATCCCGTACGCGATTCTGGCACCATTTCCTCGGACTCGACTACGGGTAGAGCGCGGCGCCAGTCCAAACCGTCGAGATTGAGCCGGCGAACGCGCGAACCGGCGCGCAATAGCAAAACTCCCTATTGCACAATCTTCCACTCCCCTCCCGTGGGCAACTCGTTGGAGCTGATCTGCGCCTTATCCGTTCCTCATTCGAGTTAGTCATCCAGTTCATCGTCCCGCAGCGGCCTCGCCTCGTCTTCCAACATGATCGGTATTCCATCGCGGATAGGATACGCCAGCTTGGCCGACTTACTGATCAACTCCGATTTCTCTTTATCGTAGATGAGCGGACCTTTGGTCACGGGACATACGAGAATGTCCAGAAGTTTTCTGTCTATCATCGGGCTGTTGTAGTTTCGCCAGTATGTGTTGGTAAAAAATTTCCTCCAGATTCGCCGTCACGGGAATGAACCACATACGCGAATCCGCAAACTGCTTGCATTTTACCGCATCTTTCTCGGTCATGATGATGGGCAGATCGTCGCCGAAATCGAAATCCGCAGGCGAATACCGATAATGATCGGGAAAAGTGTGCGTGTAAACAGCCAGACCGACCCGTTGCAAGTCATTGAAGAAGTGCTCCGGATGACCAATCCCCGCTACGGCGTGCGCCTTACCGTTCACGAGCTCCTCGATGCGCGCGCGCGTGGAAAAATCGGACACCCGGGTCAACGACTCCATCTGCAGACACATCCTGTGCTCGTGACGTTCCGGCACGCCTCCGTTGCACACCACCATATCGACGTCGCGAACTCGCCTCGAGGACTCGCGTAAAGGTCCCGCGGGAAGGTAAAAACCATTTCCGAAACGATTAGATCCGTCGATAACGATGATCTCGATGGACCGTCCCAATCGATAATTCTGCAAACCGTCGTCCGACACCACTACGTCGCAGTCGAACGCCCCGAGCACGCGTTCCACGGCGCGGCAACGGTCCGGGTCGACGACGACCGGGCAATCCGTATGGCGTGCGATGAGTACGGGTTCGTCGCCCACTACCGAGGGGTCGCTGTTCGCGGTGACGTGCTGCGGCCAACTTCGCGCCCGGCCGCCGTAACCACGGCTGACAACACCCGGCCGATGCCCCTCCCTCCGGAGCCGATTGACCAATGCGACCACCAGCGGGGTCTTTCCAGAGCCCCCCACGGTGAGGTTGCCCACCACGATCACCGGAAACCGGTAACGGTGGACCGGCAACCAGCCCAATCGGTAGCACGCGTGCCGAACCCCCGTCGCCGTCCAATACAAGCCGCTCAGCGGTAACAGCAACCAAGCCATTAGCCCGCGTCGCCGCCAATTGTCGGCGACTACCATGCGGAGCTGCGCACCCAGCTTCATCTAACCTGCGAGCCGCTCCTTCTCCAGCAGCTGTGATTCATAAAGCCGCGCGTAGCTGCCTTGCTTTGCTATGAGCTCCTGGTGCGGGCCCATTTCCAGAATCCTGCCCTCTTCCAGCACCAGGATTCGATCCGCATTTTCTATCGTGGACAAACGATGCGCTATGACCAGTGTGGTGCGGTCCGCGACCAGTTTTTCTGTCGCCTCTTGTACCAGCCGTTCGGAGATCGAGTCCAACGACGAGGTGGCCTCATCGAGCACCAGGATGGGAGCGTCTTTGAATAAAGCCCGAGCGATGGCGATGCGCTGGCGCTGGCCGCCGGAGAGGCGGATGCCCTGCTCGCCGACCAGGGTGTCCAGACCCTGCGGCAACCGATCGGTAAATTCGGCAACGTGGGCGGCCACCACGACATCGCGCAATCTGGATTCCGAAATCTCCCCCTCGTAGCCGTAGACGATATTGTTACGAATGGTGTCGTCAAAAAGGATGGTCTCCTGCGTCACGATCGCCATGTTGCGGCGCAGACTGCGTAGCGAAATCTCGCGAAGGTCGATCCCGTCCAACAGGATGACGCCGCTTTCCGGGCGGTAGAATCCCAACAGCAACGACGCCACTGTGGACTTACCGCTGCCCGACGACCCGACCAGCGCCACGATCTGCCCCGGTTTGATTTCGAAGGACAGTCCTTCTAGGACATCCCGATGCGTGCGTTGATAGCGAAACGACACGTCCCGAAACTCGATGTGGCCTTTACATCGATCTATGTCTTTCTTGCCCCGGTCGAGCTCCATCGGCTCATCGGTAAGGGCGAATACGCTGCTCGCCGCGGCCACACCCATTTGAATCTTTTCGTTGACTTTTGCGAGGCGTTTCAAAGGCGACATGATCATCAATACGGCACCGAGAAAACTTACGAACGTTCCGGCGGTAATGGAATTCGGGGCCGCTCGATTCATGGCGATGTATATCACCAGGGCGATAGCAAAACCGACGAACAGCAGTATCATAGGATACATGGCGGCGGAGACCGCGGCCTTTTTCATCACCTGCTGCCGGTTTCTGTTATTCGCCCGCCGGAAGCATTCGTTTTCGTAGCGTTGCCCTCCAAAGGTCTTTACCACCCGATGACCGAGTACCGCTTCTTTGGCGACGTGGGCTATACCGCCCACCGAATCCTGTATGCGTTCGCTCGCGCGACGAAATCGTTTGGCAGCGGTCTTCACGCCGAAGGCGATCATGGGAGCGAACAAGACAAAAATCAAAGTGAGTTGCCAATCCAAAAAAAACATCCACCCCAGCAGGGCGAGCGCAGTAAGCGTGTCTTTGGTTAGCAGGGTCAACGCGTCCGTGGTCGCCGCGGCGGCCTGCTCCACGTCGTATATGAGCTTGGACACAATCGTCGCGGACGAGTGGTCGTCGTAAAAACGGGACGGTAGATGGAGAAGCCGGTTGAACATTCGCTGGCGAAGATCGTACACCACTCTCCTCCCCACCCAAGCCATGGAATAGTTGGCAACGAAACCGGCCAGGGCCCGCCCTACGAGTACCGCTACCAACAACCACGGAATCATTTTGATGAACTCCGGATTCGGATTTACGAACCCGCGGTCCATGATCGGCTTGAGAAGAGCCGCAAAGCCGGTCTCCGTCAACGCAGTCATGATCATGGCCAGGATGGCAATGATAAAAACACCCTTGTACGGCAGCACGTGGCTTAAGAGTCTGCGGTACAGTTGGGCGCCACCGGTCGCGGTAGCTTCGGCGCTCACGGGCTTTGCGTGTTCTCGACGGCTTGTTGGGTTGCAAACGTGATGTTTGTATACCCGAGGCGCCTCGCGATGTCCATGGCCGTTATAACGGATTCGTGAGGCGTTCTCCGATCCGCGCGGATCACCGTTACTATATCCCTGCGCCCTTGCGCCGCCTGTTGAATAGCGCGGTTCAAGGTTTCGCGGGCCGTGTTGATGAGTTCTCTCGCCGTCTCTTCGTCAGGGCCTTTGACCGCGTACGCGCCCGCGGCGCTAATTTGAATTTCGAGGAGGTTGTCTTGTTTCTGACTCGGTTGATCGGAGGACTCAGGAAGTTGAATCTTCAGCTGCGATTCCTTGGAAAAGGTCGTAGACACCATAAAGAATATCAGCAATAGAAAAACAACATCGATGAGCGGTGTCAGATTAATGTGGGTATCTTCGTCGTTCCTGTCGGAAAACTTCATGAGGCTGTCTGTAATTTTGCCGGCGTGGCGACGGTGTGCGGCGTCCGGTCGCCGTGAATAATCTCGACTAAGCGTA
>JBFGKR010000109.1:0-6386 GCA_041576575.1 Arenicellales bacterium
GAATTTGCGAGGGTGTGATCCTGGCTTCGATTGCCTGGTGGCTTGCCAATCAGGCGCAAACCTGGGCCGTGGCTGCGCTGGTGTTGGCGATGCTGGGTAGCATGCTCACCAGCTACACGCGCGCACGCGCCGAAGCGCTGGGTCTGACGTGCGGCGTCGGCTGGGTTACTCGAGCCGAACGAGTGATACTGATTTCCCTGGGGCTGGTTACAATGCAGATAGTCGTGACCGTCTATTTATTGGCCGTATTGACGTTGTGGAGTGCCGGACAACGCATCGTAGCCGTCTGCAAGCTCCTGAGGGAGGAGAATGCGGAAGCGGGTCTGCGCTGAGGCAGCAGGTGCAAATCCCATCCAGCGTGCCGCTCGGGCAACTGTGCCTCGACGCAAGGCGTCCGCAGGTCAACGAACTGGATGTCTAACTCCATCCAAGTTCCAAATCCTCACGGACGACGCATTCGTTGACGATGCCAAAACTTTCCGCACGCCTTCACGTCTAAGATATTGTCGTATCGAGCATTCATGAATTTGTGTTGGCCCAGGGTCAACGATACGCGCCCCGGTTTCGTCCCGGAGGGAATTCATGGGTCGTTGAGCCGACGCTTTGTCATCAAAGAACGATTAGGAGGAAGCATCAAATATGAAAACGCGCACTAGAAACTACTCGCGGTTTCCAGCAGGTTTTTCAACAATGGCCGTTGTGAATCTGGTCACGGCATTGGGGCTTACGGCCATTTCGAATACCCCTGCTCTGGCCGACGAGACGTGCATGTCGCCATATATGGCCAAGATCGTCGGACAAGAGGATTACGTCTACGTCTGGACATTAGGCGCCATAGGGGTGGGAGACGAGCAGGATAAACTGGTCACCGTGGACGTCAATCCCAATTCGCCCAACTACGGCAAGGTGGTCCATAGCCTCTCGGTCGGCGGTCGCAACGAAGCCCATCACTCCGGGTTCACCGACGACCGGCGTTACCTTTGGGCGGCGGGACTCGACACCAGCAAGATATTTATCTTCGATGTCCACAGTGACCCGTCAAAACCGGCACTTCACAAAATAATCACGGATTTCGTCAGCCGATCGGGGGGCGTTGTTGGTCCTCACACGACCTATGCGCTTCCCGGCCGTATGATGATTACTGGTCTGTCCAACAACCAGGACCATGGCGGCCGTACGGCACTTGTGGAGTTCACCAATGAGGGTGACTACGTCGCTACGCATTGGATGCCCACTGACGAAAACCTCGGCGGAGCGAAAAAGTCCGGTCAGTTTGCCGATGGTTACGGCTACGACATTCGTGCGCTGCCTCGCCGCAACGTCATGATTTCCTCTTCGTTTACCGGCTGGAACAATTACATGATGGACCTGGGTAAGTTAATGAGTGACGCAGAGGCGATGAAGCGTTTCGGTAACACGGTCGTCGTCTGGGATCTGCACGCCCGCAAACCCAAAAAGATTCTGGACGTGCCGGGGGCGCCGCTGGAAATCCGCTGTGCCTGGGGATCTTTCAATAACTATTGTTTTACCACGACCGCATTGACCTCGAAGATCTGGTTGATTTATGAGGACGAGAGCGGTGAGTGGCAAGCCAAGGACGTCGCCGACATCGGCGATCCCAAACAGTTGCCCCTGCCGGTGGACATCTCGATATCCGCAGACGACAAAACCCTTTGGGTCGATACCTGGAACGACGGTAAGAGTCGGCTGTTCGATATCTCCGACCCGTTCGCGCCCAAACAGGTGTACGAGCTCAAGATCGGGGGCCAACTCAACATGTTGTCCCAGAGTTGGGACGGGAAACGCGTGTATTTCACCTCTTCCCTGCTGGCGAATTGGGACAAAAAAGAAGGCGAAGATTTGCAGTTTTTCAAGGCGTACAAGTGGGACGGCAAGTCTCTGACGCAGGCTTTCAGCATCGATTTCACGGCCGAGAAACTCGGACGTCCGCACCAGATGCGCTTCGGTGCACACGCGCTATACGGACAGACGCATCCTGGTTTGTCGACCAGGACCGCCGCACGCAAGTTTTAGGCAGACCGGATGCGTGGCCGCCGGATCCCGGCCATTCCGGCGGCCACGCTGCGCCCATGCTGAATCGATTGCTGCTATTGCTGACCGTCATCGTCGCGGACATGCCGGCCGTGGCGCATCGCACCGACCAGGAGGCACCGCCGGACAAAGAACCGCAGATTCAGGGGCCGCGCGAAGGCTTGTTCAATTTCGCAGCACCGCCTCCCGGCAGTTACTCCCTCCCCCCATTAAAGCAAGCCGGAAACGGCTCCGTACTCACCGGGAATGGCACGCTCACGCATTTGTACGACCTCTACAACAACAGGATTGTCCTGCTCAGCCTGATGTACACGTCGTGCAACGATGCGGACGGATGCCCGCTCGCATTGATGGTCTTACAACAAGTGCAGCGGCGACTGAGCGTTGAACCCGAAGTCAAAGACAAGGTACTGCTGGTCAGTATGAGCTTTGACCCGAAAAGAGATACACCCGACGTCATGCGCCGGTACGGCGCGGCATTTTCCAGGAATGTTCCCGAATGGCGCTTCATCACCACGGCCTCCGCATCCGATCTCGCTCCGATACTTTCCGCTTACGGCCAGTCCGTTGTGCCAGAACGAGACGAGCAAGGCAATATCTTGGGTACGCTTTCGCACGTTCTTAGGGTGTTTCTCATCGATCCTACCCATCGTGTGCGCAACATATACAGCGCTTCTTATCTGCACGCGGATTCGATTGTCAATGACGTGAAGACGCTCATGCTGGAGCAGTCCGGGTCTATGGCGCCGGCACATCGCCTCCAGGGCGCCGGCGATGACAAGTCGGGTTACGAGTCGCGGAATTATCGAACCCGCGCGCGCAGCCTGCAGAATCGAGAGGGGAGGCGCGCCGATCTGTACGCGCTCGCGAACGAATCGATATTGGGGTTGCCGCCGATCCCGGTCGTTGCCGATAACACGCTTACTGAAAGAAAAATCGAACTGGGGCGCAAGCTTTTTTTCGACCGGCGCCTGTCGTACAACAACACGTTCTCCTGCGCTATGTGCCATATTCCGGAACAGGGCTTCACCAGCAACGAGCTTGCAACGGCGGTGGGTGTCGAGGGGCGCACGGTACGGAGAAACTCCCCGACTCTATACAATGTCGCCTACTCGAAATCCTTTTTCCACGATGGCCGCGAAACTACACTGGAGCACCAAGTATGGGGACCGTTGCTGGCCGGCAACGAGATGGCGAATCCCTCGATTGGATTCGTGATCGAAAAGCTGAAGCGCATACGCGACTACGACGGGATCTTTGAGCAGGCCTTCGAGGGTCGTTCGGCGACCATCGAGACCGTAGGGATGGCAATTGCCAGTTACGAACGCGTCCTGCGCTCCGGGGCTTCGCCGTTCGACCGTTGGTACTACGGCAAAGACGAACAGGCGCTGGGCGAATCTGCCCGACGGGGCTACCGCTTGTTCTCCGGTAAGGCCCACTGCAGCGCATGCCACATCATCGAAGAGAAATCCGCGTTGTTCACGGATCACCGTTTTCACAATACCGGGGTCGGCTATGCGTCATCGACACGTGATGCCGCGTCGGTAAAGAACGTGCTCATCGCCCCGGGATTGTATCTAGAGCTGGACGCGGACACGGTGGCCGATGCGTCGGAGCCCCGTCCCAGCGACCTCGGGCGTTACGAAATCACGCAGAATCCGGAGGATCGCTGGAAATACAAGACGCCGAGTCTGCGCAACGTTGCGCTGACCGCGCCGTATATGCACGACGGATCGCTAAGCACTCTGCGCGACGTGGTTGATTTCTACAATCGGGGCGGTATCCCGAATGAAGGCCTGGATCCGCTGATTCGGCCGTTAGCGCTTACCGGGGAAGAAATCGACGACCTCGTCGCCTTCTTGGCATCCTTGACGGGCGATAACGTGGATATTTTAGTATCCGACGCCTTTGCGGCTCCTATCGGCGACGTAAGGGATTGAACCGCGCAGTAGAATTCCTTCGGCGAGCCGTATGCTTTTCCCGGACCGATCGGCCTCGCAAGTTACTCAGGCGCCCGAACCGGAGTTTGCTCCGTCGCCCTCCCACTCAAACAACGGTAACGCATCCAGCGTTCTTTGCAGCCCGTGGTTCCAGGCGTCGCGCAACGCATGCAGGTATTCGGAGTTCTGGCCAAATCGCAAGCGGTTCCGCAGTGTCAACACGTCCCGCGGGTAGATGGCGATCTCGAACGGCGGTCCCACCGTGACGTTGGAGCGGGCGGTAGCGTCCAGAGACGTGAGCGCGATGCGTGCCGCGACTTCCAGCGACGTATCGGGCCTCACGAGTCTATCCAGATTAGGTTTACCGTATTTGCTTTCCCCGATCTGCAGGTAGGGAGTTTCATCGGTCGCCGCTATGTAATTGCCCTGCGGGTAGATCAGCATGATTTCCGGCGGTTGCGCTTTGATCTGCCCGCCAAGAATCAAGGACGCTTCGCCGCTGACCCCCGAGGCCGACAACGCTTCCGCGTGCCGCTTCTGCACCTCCACGCTTACCTCGCCCACGTATTCGGCCGCCTCGAACAGGTAGCGTACGGAAGATAGACTTTGTCCCTCCTGGGGGTGATCGAGATCCCTCTGAATATGATTGAAGACCTCCTGCGTGGTGGCCAGATTACCGGCACAGAGGACCACAAAAAGCCGATCCTCCCTGGGTTGAAACACATGCATCTTGCTGAACTGGGTGATGTAATCCACACCGGCGTTGGACCGGGAGTCGGATCCGAAGACGAGCCCTTGCTGCAGACGTATAGCGAGACAATAAGTCATAGGCTTACCCGAGAACGAAAATCATCCAAGCGACATCGGCGGCAAAATCCGTATGTTCCTGGCCGCGCGAGGAGGCGGCACGCTTTATCGTACGTCGCCGCTGATGATATAAGAGATATTTGCCCGGCGACACCGTGCGTCACGGATCGCTGCTGCTTTTTGAATCGTATGCTACAGACCATGGCCCAAATCACCGTTAACGGCAAATCGTACAAGATCGGGGTCCGTGCGGAAACGCCGTTGTTGTGGGTGCTACGTGACCAGCTCGGACTCAAGGGCACCAAATACGGTTGTGGCGTCGGAATTTGCGGCGTTTGCATGGTGCTCATCGAGGGAGCACCTCACCACGCGTGCATGGTTCCGATGGAAAAACTGGGTAATCGCAGGGTGACGACCATCGAAGGGCTCGCACAGGATAACCATCCGCTTTTAGGCGCCTGGGTCGACGAGCAGGTGCCGCAGTGCGGCTATTGCCAGCCGGCGCAGATCGTCGCCGGCGCGGGGTTGCTTGCCGCCAGCGCCCGGCCCGCGCGCGAGGATATCGACGACGCCATGTCCGCGGTACTGTGCCGCTGCGGCAGCTATCAGCGCATTCGCCGGGCGATGGAACGCATGATCGACACGACAGTCGCCCGCGAAATACCCCGAGAAGCCGTCCTGCCTCGAATTCCGCCGGACGAAGGGGTTGTATTGAATTCGTGGCTGCGGATACACCGCGACAACACAGTGACGGTCACCATCAATTTCGCCGAAATGGGACAGGGCGTGATCACTGCCCTGGCGATGCTCGTGATCGAAGAGCTGGAAGCGGACTGGTCGCAAGTACGAACCGCGTTTGCGCCCACCGCCAAGGAGTACGTCAATCCGCGATTCGGCGTACAACTCACCGGCGGTTCCACGGCCGTGTCCAGTCAGTGGGAGCAGCTGCGCGAAGCCGGCGCCAGCGCCAGAATCCGGCTCGTCAAGGCGGCCGCGTCCCGTTGGAGGGCGCGCATCGGCGATTGCCTTGCCACGCAAGGCAGCGTGCTGCATGAGCCCAGCGGCCGACGTCTGGAGTATGCGGCTCTGGCCGAGGCCGCGTCCGGGATACCCCCTCCCAAGCGGCTGAAATTAAAGCCACGCTCGGCGTGGAAGCTGTTGAGCAGACCCGTCCGGAGGCTGGACATCGCCGGCATGGTGCAGGGAAAAACCGTTTACGGCATCGATCTGCGGCTTCCCGACATGGTCGTCGCCAGCGTCGAGCGCCCACCAGCCGTCGGCGCCAAGGTGCGACGCCTTGACGCCTCCGACGCGCTGGCCATGGCGGGAGTCCACGCAGTCCAGCAAATCGACAGCGGCGTTGCGGTTGTCGCCGACGACGCGTACACGGCCTTGCAAGGGCGGCGCGCGCTGCGGATCAGCTGGACGGAAGCGCCACAAAGACCAAACACCGCCGCCATTTACGAGGCGCTGCGTGCCGCAACCCTGGCTCGCGGCAAGATCGTACTTCGCCGCGGCCAATGGCGCCGAGCGTTTGCGGAGTCCCACGGCCGCGTCGAGGCCACCTACCGGACCGCGTATCTCGCC
>JBFGKR010000110.1:0-6376 GCA_041576575.1 Arenicellales bacterium
AAAACAAGCGCGGATTGTTGCATATCAACTGCGCCTAGTAAAAGGAAAAAATTACACTAGCAGGAAGAGTAGATTCTTCAGGTGGGAATCGCAAATTCGATATTCCGCATCGCAACGCTGCGCTCGCCATACACTGCATTGAGAGATCGTCCGTCCCCCCGGCGCACAGACCAACGACGAGACCGCGTAGTGCGCGCGAGAATATTGGGATCTGCTGTGAAAAAGAGGCGGTGTACGTCTGCGCCATCCGCTGAGACCGGCTTGGGTGAGTGTAGTTTTGTTTTGATTCGAATTAAGAGATGTTTCGACTGAAAATTTCGCGGCTCAATCCGTCTCGGATTATTTCATACAAGTCACGCAGCTCTGTTTTCATATTGCGGAGCGCAGAACCCGTGGTAATGAAATACGGGGCTCGCTGCCCATGATATTCGATGGTTTTTCCGATAGGGTGAAAGACGATGCCCACCCGGCTCATCATGCGAGGGAGGAAGGGCTCCATCATAGCAATGACGTTTGTGCGATCGGTCAGCTCGGTCAGGGCTGTCGCGGCGAGATACATCGACGTCGCGATATATGGAAAAATGCGCTTTTCCCGCGGATCGAATCTTGGCTGGGGAAGCCGCCCGTAACGGGAAGCATGTTCCCCTGCCCGCCTGCGAAAGTCTTTTGCCACGGCGAGCCGGGAAATTTCACACATGCCGGATCGTTCCAAATTACCGAGCATTTTTAAAGCGTCCCCGTTGAGGCTGTGGCCGCAGTTCTTCTCAAGCGGCAGCGGGGCCCGCGGCTGCGCCCGGTCCGTTGGCACCAAGCGTACGCAGCCGGCGGCACGGCCGGATGCGCGATGAAACGCCAAACAATGCAAAGAGCCCGAATCGTACTCGTCGCGCTCCCGCCCGTCGGGGAAATTCTCCCTGGGCTCGTATCGAAACTCCTCGCAGTAAACCTCGTAGCGGATGCGGTAGACTTCGTCGCGCAATGCCGCTGAGGTGGCCAGCTTCACCGAAAAGTATCGATCAAACCCCGCCGCGATCGCCTCGGCGTCCACGACTGACCTTGCCCGGGAGTCCTCGGCATTGTGCTTCAAGACAGTCGCCATACACTTCTTCCACGCGGTGTGGAACCGCTATGCAAACTTCCTCATTCAATAATAAATATAGCTTTCTAAGTGCAAATGACCATCCCCCACCAGTTTAAGACTTCATTAGGGCTGCTGTATGATCGAATCTTAAGTCCACACATTCGGTACCGGGAATAAATACGAAACGCTGTTAGGATTTGTTCGAGACGAAGAGACTCGAGGATGATTGCTCGATAAAGTACTTCTGAAATCGATTATAAAATGTTGAATATATTCAATTTTATTTCTTGAAATACGAAGGCGCCTGAAGTCCCTTGCGGGCGCGAAAACGCAGAGTAAGAAACATAATGACAGTACGAACTTGGGTGCGCTGTGGAATCGATTCGATCGCATCGCAGCCCTGAAAGGATTTCTTAATCTCTACATTCGATCCGTGATCGACTCCATAACCTGACAGAATAACTATTTGGCGTGACAGGTGGAACACACAAACGTTGTCGTTCGCTCTATAGTTAAACACTGCAGTACCAACAGCTCCGTGCTCGTTAGCGCATTACTTTGTTAATCTTTCAGAAAAGGCTGGAAAAAACATAAGACACCCTGTTTTCGTCTTCGTCACCTCGTCCCGACAACGATGCATCGACGGCAACGTGGTCGCACGTCCCCCGCACACAAAGGAACGAACGGGAATGCACACCGGGTGGCGAGATAAGACTCGGTGATATTGATAGAGACCCAGTTGGGAGGTAACACATGTCTTCGAGCGACATCGAAGCGATTGTTGCGGATACCGACCGCGCGCGCCATTTCCACTACCGGCTGAGGTACCAAGTCTTTTGTCTCGAGACCGGTTTCGAGGACGCCGCCCGATACCCGGACGAAGAAGAAAAGGACGAATTCGACGACCGTTCCGTACAATTCCTCATGCGTCACAAAGCGTCCGGGGACTGGCTGGCCACTTCCAGGCTGGTCCTCCCTGATTCCGATCCGCTCCCGATTGAAAATTATTGTGAATTGACGCCGGAAAACGGCGTCGTCCTCGAAAAAACGGCGGAAGTTTCCCGACTACTCATAGCAACTGAGGTCCGGCGCAGGCGCTGCGATGGAAGGCGGTCTCGTCCTGCACGCCAAAGACTCCGAGAAACCGCGAACTTGCTACGGGACTTGATCCGAGCAATTGCCGCCTACTGCATGCGAAACGATATTCCCAGCACCGCGTTCTTTATCACACCTGCGCTCGCCCGCATTTTGGGCAGGATGTCCATCGAGTTAACGCAGATTGGACCCCCGACTCGCCACCGCGGAATTCGTGTTCCCTATCTCACCGACGTCGAACAAGTTTTCGATACACTGAGCCGGTTGATCATTGCAGAACGGGGTATCGCCCCTGTTCCTTATCGATTGTTCTCTCATCTAGCGTTACCCAGAGAAATGGAAGAAGTCGCACTAGCGCGATTTGGCACCTAATCGTCGAGACGCACACCCCTTCCGATAGGCGTGCGCAATAGTTAAACCGTGCAAACCACGAATAGTGGCGATCGAAGTTTACTCCGAACAACCGATTCGATAGGGCTCCGTATTGAACACACCTATTGCAGTAATAATCGACGATTTCCAATAGACGCCGTATTCACTAATGGCGACGTTGGTAGGCATAGAACGAGTGCATCAGTCCGGAGCTCGCCCGACCGTCTCATATACGCGACGGATAAGACTCGGATAATGGGTAGGGCGTCCGTGACGGTGTCGCCAAACGGAGACAGATAACCCTTCACGGCACACAAACGCGCGCAATTCAAAACGCACAATTCTCTGAGTCATTGACCGTTTTGTTTAGGTGGCACGATATTTGCGATTCTGATTTCTCAAAACAGCGAACTCGCGGGATTGGACAGATCGACGTCAATCGTTCGCATCAACGTTGCAGTGCGCGTGTGCCGCTGTCTTCTGACTATCGGCGGAGCGTTACTAATTTGGATCAATGCGTGCACTCCGATAGAACGCTACAGCTAAGCCATGCCCTCGAACGAATTTGAAATCATTGTTGCCGATACCGACGTCGCACGCCGTCATCATTTCCAACTCAGGTATCAAGTTTTTTGCCTGGAAACCGGCTTCGAAGATCCTGAAAAATTCCCGGATCAATTGGAAACCGACGAATACGACGAACGTTCCGCCCATTTTCTCGTCCGCAATACGGTTTCCGGCCGTTGGCGGGCCGCGTGCAGAGTCGTTTTACCGGGCCCGGAGCCGTTGCCCATCGAAGCATACTGCCGCCTGAGTGACGCGACGCCGTTTCCGTCTGCGGAGACCGCAGAAGTGTCGCGTCTGTTAATCACGAACGCAGCGAGACGGCGGCACCGCGCGGGGAGGTTCGACCCACCTCAAGGTCGTGCTAATCGTCCATCGCAGCGTTTGACAGTGCAGAAGCGCCACGAGACCGGCACAATTCTGAAGGATCTGATTCGCGCGATCGCCGGATATTGCGTTGAGCATGGAATTCCATACACGGTATTTTTCATTACCCCTGCACTGGGCCGAATTCTCACGCGCATGAAGATCGAACTCAGGGCAATCGGTGGCCCCAGCCTGTACCGTGGAATACGAATCCCGTACTTGACCCACGCAGCAGAAGTCTACCAAGTCCTCAGCCAAACCAGAGATCGTGAAAACGATATTCCACGCGGGCACAGCGCATACAAAAGATACTCCAAACTATCAAAAAGAGAAGTGGAGGAAGCTTTCGGAATGTAAAGAAAGGTTTACCGGGTAGATCTCGGCGTGGATCGTTGATTTGTGTGTGGTAGATTTACCTTCGGGGAGCGAAGCGTGGCCTTCGCTACCACCCACCAAAATACTCGGTTATGTTTGTTTTATCCGGTCGTAGACCCCTTTGGCACCCTGTAATCATTAAAATAATATGGCTCATTAAATCCCGATCAGCTGCTAAAATGACAATAACAAGCGAAAAATACTCTGACAAAGCAAGTCTGCGATCTAGGTGGGGATCTATGGTGAAGACCACACCGGCATTGGTGAGGCGCTACGCGCGCCAACTGGGCTACCGAATCGAGCTCGAACCCGTTTCCGGGGACATCACCATCGCCGCTTACGAAATCCAGACCGGCGTCCGGGCGAACGACCTTCCGGGTATGGAAAAAAAGGGGTTCTGGCGCACCTGGGCGGACAGCCTGGCCGGGCTTTGCGCGCTCAGAAAATCGCGTTAGCCGGCGCGCCCCGAATCGCTGGTGCTTCTACGTACCGACCCGCCCTGAATCCGACACGAAACGTTGACCGCTTACATCTCTGTGGTCGCGGGCCGCGTCGATGACGACCCCCGTGCGAGACCACAACAGAAAGCCGCCGGGGCGAATGGCCGCATGCCTTCCCCTGGCCTACATGGCGGGAATATTCTGGCTGTCTTCCATTCCCGGCGAGCCGAGCGCGCAGGACCCCGCGGTCTACGGCGTCGTCAAGTGGGTGCCGCCGGCCGTGCAGAACCTGCTGCACCTTCCCCTCTTCGGGGCGCTGGCGTGGCTGTGGCGCTGGGCCCTGGAGGCGTGGACGACGCGCGGCCTGGGGATCGCAGCGGGCGTATTGACCGCCGGCTACGGCGTCGTCGACGAATTGCACCAAACGCTGGTGCCGGGCCGATACGGCTCCCTGACGGACATGAGTTTGAACATCGTCGGCGCCTTGATCGGACTCTGGGTGTACCGGCGCTGGACAGGGGCGCGCAGCTAGCCCGGAGCGCTACTTCAAGTCGAACTTGTTCAGCAGGTCGTACAGCGTCGGGCGGCTGATTCCGAGCATCTGCGCGGCCTTGGACATGTTGCCCTGGGCGAGCCCCATGGCGCGCTGCAGCGCTCGCCGCTCGGCGTGCTCCCGCACCTCGCGCAGATTGAGCGGCATGTCGTCGTCTTTGGGCGCGGCGAGTTCCAGGTCCTCCGGTTCGATGCGGTTGCCCTCCGCCATGATGGTCGCGCGCTTCACCCGGTTCTCCAGCTCGCGCACGTTGCCGGGCCAGTGATGGGCTTCGATGGCCGCCAGGGCTTCGTCGCTGAAGCCGCGGAGGGACTTACCGCGATCCCGTATGAATTTCTGCAGAAAGGCCTGCGCGAGCAGTACCGCGTCCCCGGTGCGTTCCCGCAGCGACGGCAGCTGCAGCGTGATTTCGTTCACCCGGTAATACAGGTCCTCGCGAAACGCGCCCTTCTCCATCAACTGCGACAAATCTTGATGGGTCGCGCACACCACGCGCACGTCCACGGCGATCTCCGAACGGCCCCCCACGCGCTCGATCACGCGCTCCTGCAGGAAACGCAGGATCTTTGCCTGCAGCGCCGGCGGAAGGTCGCCGATCTCGTCCAGAAACAGCGTCCCCCCCTGGGCGCACTCGATCTTGCCGCGGGTCTGTTTGGCGGCCCCGGTGAAGACCCCTTTTTCGTAGCCGAACAGTTCGCTCTCGAGAAGCGTCTCCGGAATGGCCGCGCAGTTGATGGCGATGAACGGACCCCCGCTGCGCAAGCTCAGGCCGTGGATACCGCGGGCAAGGAGCTCCTTGCCGGTGCCGCTTTCGCCGAGCACGAGTACGGTGGCGTCGGTGCCCGCGACTTTTTCCGCGATCCGGCACGCCTTCACCATTTCCGGACTGCTGGCGATGACCCCCTCCATCGGCGACTGCTCCGTGCGGCGCTGAAGCCGCCGGTTTTCGTCTTCGAGTTTGTGCAGCTCGTAGGCCCGCTGCACGATCAGGGCCAGCACGTCCGGGTCGACGGGCTTCTGGTAGAAGTCGTACGCCCCCAAGCCCACCGCACGAAGGGCGTTGGCGCGGTCGTCGTTCCCGGTTACGACGATGACCTTGGTGTGCGGCGCCAGCGCCAGGATCTGTTCCAACGCCAGCAGACCCTCGGTGGCGTTGGCGGGATCGGGAGGAAGCCCCAGATCCAGCGTCACCACGGGGGGCTCATCGCTGCGCACCAGCCCCAGGGCCGTTTCGCGATCGCCCGCCACCGAGACCGTGTAATCCTCGAACGCCCAGCGAAGCTGACTCTGCAAGCCGGGGTCGTCTTCCACGATCAAGAGTTTTTTATCTCCGTTCGCCACCGACGCACCTACTGCACCGCGCTCAGCGCGGCGCCGTCCTTACCATTACCCAACGCGCGATGACGGGGCAAGCGCAATCGAACGGTCGTCCCCGTCCCCGGCTGGCTGACGACCTCCACGTCGCCTCCACTACGCCGCGCGAATTCCCGGGTTTCGTAGGCCCCCACACCCATTCCCGCGTTCCCCTTG
>JBFGKR010000111.1:0-6325 GCA_041576575.1 Arenicellales bacterium
CCCGCGGACCGTAGATGTGCCACTCATTGTCGGCGACAAAAAATGGCTTGAAGAACGGGATACCCTGAATGTGGTCCCAGTGCGTGTGGCTGATGAGTATGTGGCCACGCATGGGAGAGCCTGCGTACTCCTTCATGAGCGCCCTTCCAAGCGCGTGCGCACCGGTGCCGCAGTCTATAATGATGAGCGTATCGCGGGGTGACCGCACTTCGACGCAGGACGTGTTTCCGCCGTAGCGCACGGTACCGGGACCGGGCTTGGCGATGGAACCACGCGTGCCCCAGTAGCGGATTCTCATCGTTTGCCTCCGTTACCCATTGCATCATCGAGGCCGCGGCCGGAACAATTGTTGACCAGCGCACCCGGAATTTGAGTATACGCCTCTGAGGCCGAGCCTCCAATCGCTCAGGTCAGCGGGCCGTCCGTTGCCCCCCCTTTGCGTTTACCAGCAGATCTGCTCCCAGCCCCTCGACGTCCTCTTCCAGGTGCAGGGGTCGCCGTCGTTCCTGAAGAATAGAAGCTCCACCGACTGCGTGAGGTCCACCGTCGTCGTTCTCTGGCACTGCGGGTTGTACGGGCTGACGACACAAGCCGTTTGCGTACCCGGATCGACGCCACACTGGCAGCACACGTCGGAACCGTCGGTGGCCCCCCAGTCGGGCTTGTCCTTTTCCAGATTACAGACGACCACCGGCTTTTGTATGGGATTGCCGTCCGGCCCTATTACCGGTAGACCGGTTTCTGGATCGATGACCACAGGACAGCGGATTCCCGTTTGATCGAGCTCGCCGATAGCGTCCGGGTTCGTTGGGTCCGAGCAAAAGCGCAAGGGCTCGGCGACGGGCGGCGGAGCGGGGACGTCAGAGAACACATTATCCGCACACCAAGAGGCACCGCGAATGTTCTGCGCGATGCCGTTGGATTTTATAAACACCACGCTCCCCGATGTTCCGTCGAACTTCAAGTTCTGCAGGCACCCGTTGGCACCGGCGGCGTTGTCCAGAATGACCTTGTCCACTAACGGACCGTCGTCCCGAGCGGGAACCGCCGACCAGACCAGAGCGCCGTTCGCATCCAGGAACGCGGTGACCGTGATTTCATCACCCGAACCGCTGAATATGGTGCAAGAAGCGGGTGTTGTAGACGGGTCGATCGAGCAGCCGGCGAGGGACCAATCCGCGCAGATCATGTTGCCGTCGAATTCACCGACATCGACAGGCTGATCCGGCACGGTAACGCTGACCGTACAACCCTGTTGCGCCATAGCGGCATGTCCCAGGCCCAGTAGGACGATTCCGAACAGCAATTGAACTCCAAAGCGGTTACGATTCATAGCTTTCATTCCTTCCTCCTCGTCGTTAAAAAACGAAATTTGAAGCACAGATGGCGTCCTCGCGCCACGATGTGTTCAATGTCAGAAATCAAACGCAACGCGTCCGAGAATCATCCTCTCCGGGAAATAAGGACCAGCGCTTGCGTCCTCGCTGAACTCTCGGAAGCTGTTGTCCTGATAACGAAATTCTTCATCGAACAGATTCTTGATGCCGACGCTGGCGATTCCACGACGTTTCGGGAAGCGGTATCCCACCGCAACGTCGATTAAAAAGAAGTTGTCGTCCCCCTGGGCGAAGACCGCGTCCGGCGCCCGCGTTACTTCCTGGTCGACATACGTCCCCACGACGCTGGCGAAGAACCCTTGGGGATGAAAGTAGGTCGCCCCGACCGGCAGACTGATGGTCTCTACTTTGGCTGGCACGGGACGGAACAAGTCCTCGAGCGCGGACGGTTCTTCGAAGCGGTCGTATATCAGATTCGCGGTTACGGCAATTCGTCGTGTCGGGGTCCAATACAGGTACAGGCGATGAAGCTCTTCGTCCTGGTCGATGCTGCCCGCCTCTTCTTTGCCGGTTTCGGTGACCAAGATGATGGGAACATCCAGATCGCGCCAAGTGAGTTCCGCGCCCCAAGACAGATTGCGCGTAACACGAGCATCGATCGCGGCGCCGTAACGCCACGACTCGGTCCCGGTGGCGTCGTCAAAAAGCTGGTTGAAGCCGGCGACCTGCGTCGGTTCGATGGTGCGGTTGTTGATCAATGAGGGCTTGAGCACTTTGAATGCGGCTGCACGTAATTGATAAGCGTCGTTGATGTCCCATCGTGCGCCAAACTTGGGATTGAAGCTGGTTTCGTCGATCGGTTCTTCGGTCAAGTCGTCGTAGCTGGCGCCCAACGTCCACGTAAGCGCATCGCCGGATTCGATATTGGCGTAAACGTACGCGCGTGGATGCTTAATCTTTTCTTTAATCTCCTCGCGAAACTGAAACAACGGACCAAAGTCGACGTCGGATATGACTACCTCGTCTTTCCCACTGGTTTTGGGATGGCTGTACGCAGCCCCCGTTACCAGATTGAACCGCTCGGCTTGGTAAAGGTACTGCCCCTCAAAGAGATACCCTTTGGTCTTCAAGTCGGTATCAACCGAGAATATGGTAAAAGGATCGATCTGATCCGTTTCGCCACGCCGTTCGTCGCGCTTGCTGTGAATATAAGAGACTAGGAAGCTCGATGCCGAATTAGGCGCGTAGCGGACACCGATGCGGGCGCTGTCCCGCTCCGTATTGACTCTTCTATCCGCAACAAAATCGTCCGGATCGAAGTTGAAAGCAAGATCGCCCGCATCCGTTTCCCGACTCAGAAACTCGGCCTGGAGGTTGAGCTGTGGGGTGACCGCCGCCTGCGCGTAGATATTTTGGATCTCATGCTTCAAGTCGTTGTTCGACCGCCATCCGTCCGTTTTGTAGTAAAACGCGCCGGCGCTGAAAGAGACGCGTTCGTACAGACCCGATGCCACCGCTTCTCCCCCATAGGTGTCGTTGTCACCGCCGAAGCCGGCCGCATTTACCTGCGCCTGGTTGCGCACGAAAAGGGGGGTGAACTCGTTGAACCCCGCCGTGGCCGGACCCCCCAAGGCGACGATATTGAGGTCCGTCTCGGACAGACTGGGTTGAACCGGGTTGATATTGACGTCCTGCATCAGCTGGGCCTGGAGCAACTCGCTGACTCGGGCGATTTCCGCGCGCGGTACGTCGCGGTAGCTGTCCGACAAAAACCGATGGGCCGACGCGTTCGACGGGTCCAAATTCAGGGACTGGGTCGACGCGTTGACGGCCAGCTGGGTGAAGCCGAGGTCCTGGTACGCCCGCGCCAGGCTGGTGCCCCGAGCCGCGCGGTCTTTGTCCAGGAGCAACCGACTGCGGTAGACGGCGCGGTTGTCGTTGAGCTCAATAGACCTCTCCAGATCGGCGACCGCCTCTATGGGACGGTTGACGGTTTGCTTGAGGATGCCGTGGTACAAATAGGCCGTGGGATCCTGCGGATCGAGCTGCTTCGCAATGCTGTATTGTTCGGAATCGAGGGGATGTCGTCGTTCCTCGAAATAAGACTTACCGAGGTAGGCGCGCAGCAATGCGCTGTTCGAGTCCAAACCCACCGCCACCTCCAGGTCCGTCCGCCCTTCCTCCAGTCTGCCGCTGCTTACCTTGGCGAGGCCGCGACCCAGATGCGCGATGGGATCGGAGGAGCTCAGTTCGATGGCGCGCTCGAAGGCGGCCATGGCGTCGGCGTTCCTGAATTCGGCAAGCGCCGCGTACCCCAGAACCAACTGCGTGCGAGAAATATTCGGCGCCAGTTCCGTCGCCCTCTGCGCCGCCGCGCGCGATTCCCTGCTGTTGCCGAGCATCAGCCACAACTCGCCCAGGCGCGCCCACGCCAGAGGATCTGAGGGTTGTTGTTCCACGGCGCGCTGTAGCGTATGGCGCGCGGCATCGATCTGAAAGTTCGCCTGCTGCGCGTAAGACAACGCGATCTTTGCCGCGGCCGCGTCGGGACTCAGCGCGACGGCCCTATTGGCGTCGTCCAAAGCCTCGGCGTTGTTGTTTTGCACCACGTTGACAACGGCGCGCAACGCGTGCGCCAATCCCGCTTCGGCGTCCGCAGCCAAGGCCCGATCGATGTCGGAGCGCGCCTCGTCGACCTGCCCGACCGACAGCAGCAGCGCCGCTCTGTACGAGTAGAAACGCGCATCGCGGTCCGCCGCGGACACGCGATCGAGGGCGTCGAAGGCGGCGGCGGTATCGCCGCGGCCGGCGCTCTCCGCCGCCGTTCGCAGCGACGGCGGCAGCCCGACGGCCTCCTCGGTCGAGCCGCCCAGCGCCGCCAATACCGGCGGATAGAAAAGCGCCCACTGTGCCGCGTCGCGAGGACGCACCATAGTGCGCGGCTGCGGCGCCCTGCCGGCCTCGGCCACCACGGACTGGCCCATGCCAACGGATACGCTACCCTCGGCGTTGGACGCCAAGACGGTGCCTTCGAATACAGTGAGGATCGATTGATCGGGTTTCACCCGGAAGACGAACTCGGTACCTTCGATGGCCCCGTTCAAGTACGGAGAGTTGACCTCGAGCCGGCGCGGTTTGCGGCTGAACGCTTGCAGCGCGCCCCGGATGAGACCAAGCAGCGAGCTGTCCTCTTCCCGCTCTCTGATATTTACCAGGCGCAGCGCAGAATTTTGATCGACGCGCAACACCGCCTGGTTGATCAGGGAAACCGCCGCGCGGCTGCGCCCTCCCGCCCGGATGGTATCGCCTTGACACAGTTGCGCCTCCAGCGCGGCAGGCGCCCAGTCGGTGCTGCCGCTACGCTGCACGTCGACGCTTCCTTCCACCGCCACCAGCCGCCCCACCACCGGTTCACACGGATCGGCGGCTCTTGTAATCGTAATCGGGGCAAGTATTAGAAAGGCGAGAACAAATGCTAGAAGCGTGCCCACTTTTTTTTGCATCGCACCATCCCATCCCCAACAGATTGTCTTTCATTATCCTCTCCGGATAAATCACAGTAAACCGCTAAGTAATAAGGGATTAGGCGTCCCCGGCAACCCGCGTCGCGAAGAAATAATAAAAACTTGCGGTTTAGGTACCGGAGTCGCACGACGGCTCGTCGAATCACCGCCAGAGTTGCTCGTACACGTCCCCGCGACGTACTGCATTGAAGACAATCGTCGTTGATCGACGCGCAAATCACTGCAGTTTTCTGGAGTCGGCGAACAGGCGCGTCTTCCGGCTTCAGTCTTGCGCCTGCGCGACATCGTCCGCCGGTACCCCGCGTTGTCGCGACCTGGGGTTGTTTCGATGCGAAGCTTCTCTAAAAAATGAACAACGCACCCAGGTCCGCTAAGGTCTCGTACAACCGCTCCTCCGCGAGCAGCGTGTCGGGGTGGTCTTTTCCGAGGATGCGTATCCGCTCGTCGAGGACGAACTCCTGCAACTCGGCTGCAGCCGCGAGCTCACCCTGGGCGCACAAAATCTCGCCCAACTCGCTCATAGCGGAAAGGCTGAGGGGATGGGTTTCCCCCACGGACAAGCGACGCGCTTTCACGACCCGCTCCTGCAACAAGCGCGCCCAACTTGCGTTTCCCTGTCTCCGAAAATGCATCGCCAACTCCTGCATCGCGTTCAGCGTCTCGGGATGTTCTTCTCCCAGCGCTTCGCGGCAGGATTCCACAACCCGCACCCGAGCCGTGTTTGCGACATTCGTGGAACGATCGATCTGAACCAAATGCTGACCTTTCATGCTAACCAGCTTAGACACGCCGACTTACAATTTCTGTGAAATATTGCCAAAAATGGGGTGAAACATTCACGGAGACCGCGAGGACGACGCACGCGCCTCCACCAATCGTTCCATCTCGTGCCTGCGCCGTGACTGCCCGGAACCGAACCTCGGGTACCATTCGGCGCTTGATCCGCACGGTGCATCAAACTCTCCAGCCGTCACCGCGTCTCAGTCCGCGATGGAACGCCGGACGCGGCGACGAGGCGACTGCGGGGGATGCCGCGTTCACGCCTGTCCCCGCCCTGCCCCGGGGCATTGTGCACGGCCCGCCGTCAACACGAAGACGGAGCACCCCACAAATCCGGTCGCCGCCGGCCGTCGGTAGACACACACCAAGATTAGTGGCAGTGTTGAACGCTGCCAATGACTGCAAATTCGCCGTCCGACCCTTGAACGCTCTCCGCGTATACGGTCACGACATCGACAAAAGCCAAAGAAACTATTGCGATGAAGGGCGTCGCTCGGATCCACCCGCAGCCGACGCGAGCAAACACCGACTAGGCGCGAGATATCTGCATTGAACGACGTTTCCCCGGTGGGAGAAATAACACGAATCGAGTCGGGCGTGTGTCCCGCTGCGCTGCACGGATTTTCCATCGACCAACCCAACAAGGGCGCAACTCTTGACGGATTCCAACTGATGATACGCGGC
>JBFGKR010000112.1:0-6315 GCA_041576575.1 Arenicellales bacterium
CCATCGCGATCCTGGCTGCGTGGGTGTGGCCGGGTCAACCCCGGGTCGACACCTCGGACTCCGTGCTACTCGGGATACACCTTGTGATTTCGCTTCTTGCCTACGCGTTTCTGGCTCTAGCGGTGGTTCAAGCCGTGCTCCTCACGATACAGGAGAACCGCTTACACCATCATCATCCGGGGCATCTGTTGCAGGCGTTACCGCCCATTGAAACCATGGAAAAACTTCTGTTTCAACTGATTACGGCGGGTTTCGTGCTGCTGTCCTTGACCCTGGTCAGCGGGGCCTTTTTCACCCAAGAGATTTTTGGCAAGACCTTGGTGTTTAACCACCATACGGTGCTTTCATTGCTGGGGTGGGCGGTATTTGCAGCGCTTCTCCTGGGTAGATGGCGTTTCGGTTGGCGCGGGAGGGTCGCGGCGCGTTGGACGATCGGGGGCTTCATAATTTTGCTTTTGGCCTACCTCGGGACCAAGTTCGTGCTGGAGTTCATTCTCAGCCGCTAACCGGCGCCTCATGCGTTGCACCGTGCGCCGTGGCTGTATAGTATGGCCCCGATAGACACAGAGGCCATACCTTCTTGGACGACCTTCCGATAGGCGCGCTCGGCGGCACGCTTGTCTTTTTAATCATCCTTTCCGCATTCTTCTCCGCCTCCGAAACAGCGATGATGGCGATCAATCGCTATCGTCTCAAACATCTCGCGGAGGCCGGTCACCGTGGAGCGCGCTACGCATTGAAATTGCTGAAAAACCCGCACCGACTGTTGGGGACGATCCTGTTGGGAAACAATGCGGCCAATCTAACCGCTTCAGCGATCGCGACAATACTGGCGCTGCAAGTCTTCGGAGAAATTCCAATCGCTTTAGTGACGTTCCTGCTCACCCTGGTGGTGCTGATTTTCGCCGAGGTGGCACCCAAAACGCTCGCCGCCCTGCATCCCGAATGGATCGCCTTTCCCGCCGCATACGTGTTGTACCCCTTGGAGCGCTTGGTACGGCCGGTCGTGTGGCTGGTAAGTACATTGGGCAACTTGTTGTTGAAACCCCTGGGGGGCGATCGGAAACGGGCTACCGATGCACTCAGCGCCGACGAGCTTCGGGTGGCGGTCATGGAATCGGGCGTGTACATCCCGGAATCGCATCAAAACATGCTGTTGCAGATACTCGACCTGGAAAAAATGACGGTTGAGGACGTCATGGTGCCGCGCTCCGACATCGAGGCCATCGACATCGACGACGATTGGAACGCGATCGTCACACAACTTGCCACCAGCCATCACACCCGGTTGCCGGTCTGCAAAGGATCGCTCGACCACGTGGTCGGTATACTCCACTTGAGAAAAGTTTTGCATTTGAGTCAGACCAATGAGTTCAACAGGGATGGATTGATGAAGATCATCCGTGACCCGTACTTCGTTCCGGAGAGTTCTCCCCTGACTCAGCAGCTGATCAATCTGCAGGCCGAGCGACGTCGCTTGGGTCTGGTCGTAGACGAGTACGGTGACGTTAAAGGACTCATCACCATGGAGGAAATACTAGAGGAGATTGTCGGTGAGTTTACCGATCATGCACCGCATCTCGCCGAAGACGTGCTCCAGCAAGCGGACGGCAGTTATCTGGTCCACGGCACCGCCTACGTGCGCGATCTGAACCGCAAGATGAACTGGGAGCTTCCCACCGATGGGCCCAAGACCCTCAACGGTCTCATCTTGGAGTACCTGGAAGATATCCCGGAGCCCGGGACCAGCGTCCGGCTTGCGGGTTATCCGATCGAAATCGTGCAAACGCGCGGCACCGCAGTCACAGTGGTGAAGTTTCAACCCACGGCGGACGACGCCCGTGTCTCCGAAGAAGCCTCTGTTTCGATATCGCAATGACTCGCGGCTCCCCGAGCCGCGTTCTTTAAATTCCCAGAATATTATCTATAATACATTAAGACATAAGTTCCGCTTATTATAATAACTAATTGATTTAACTAATAAATATAGGACATCCTCCATGAGACGACTCCTTCTCGTTCTTTCGCTATTTTTAACCGTGAGCTGCAGTAGCGGGACCACCAGCGGTATCCTCGTGTTGCTGACAGGAACCTGGAGCGGCCTCATGTTGTCGACAGCCGGTGTGGACGGAAATTCTCAATTCAGCGGCATCGTGACCATGAACGTGACTCAAGACGACTTCGGACGATTGAGCGGAATCATTGTGATCGAGGATCCGGAAACCCTGTGCTGGGCGGGTGGCATTATCGACGAGACTACGTCTTCCGTCACCGGTTCGAGATTGGTCATCAACTTCGAGGACGGAAGCGGCGCCGAAGTGACCTGGGACGCCACCGCCAGCAACAACACCATTGCCGGTTTTTACACCACTACTGCATCCTCGATCATCCCGCCGGCGCCTCCTCCTCCGGCGCCAGCGCCGGCGGCGTGTCCACCACACTCGGGGTCACTGAACTTGAGTCGTTAAGCGACGCACATACCCCGTTGCGGTTCTATCGACCACTCGCGGTTGCTCTTTTCTTCTGTACGGCTCCCGTTCTAGCGGACGCGAATTACTCCATCTTTCTGACGTCGCAGGCGCGGGACGGCGTGCCCCTGGCCGAACCCGCCACCGAATTCGGATGCAGCGATCGAATCTACGCCGTGGTGACGGCGAAAGGATTATCCAAGACCCAACACGAACTGGAGGCCGTTTGGCGGGATCCCCATGGCAAGGAACGGGAACGCACGCGCTACCCCTTCTTAGTTCGCTACGACGAAGAGCGTCTTTGGGTATGGTTGAAACTGCATCGTTCTCCGGACGCGGCCTTGGTCCAATTCATGAATCCGTCCGCAGGTATGGACGAATTCGTGGGGGACTGGAACATTAAATTCTTCGTCGACGGGAAACTCGTCGATCAGAGAGATTTTCGCGTCATTTGTTGACGACACCGTTTCACTAACCCACGATTTTGTCGCGCAGATAGTGGGGTAGTGCTTGCTCCGCGGGGAGACCGCCTTCGCGGGCGTATATGCCGGCGCCCAGCCGCGCGATTTCCTTGGCGCCAGGATGGCAGAGAAAACGGTGTTCCACCGTCACTCCCGCCAAAGCCGCATCCAGTTCGGCCGTGTAGCGATCCCAGCCGCTGCCGACGCCCAACCAGTGATCGGCGTCGCGCACCGTGACTGATTGCGGAGACGTTAATCTCTCCTCCGCGACAGCGACGGCGGTGTCGCCGATGCGCCGATAACAGGCCCAATATACCTGATGCATGCGCGCGTCGATTGCCGCAAGTACGTGTGGCGCGGTCTGGGCCTGGGCCAACGCCTGAAGCGAAGAGACGGTCACCACCGGGATGTCACACCCGAAGGCCAGACCCTGGGCCACCGCCGCACCGATACGTAAACCCGTGAACGCCCCTGGACCGCGTCCCAACGCCACCACGTCCAATTGCGCGCGTGCGGTCTCCGCCTCCTCCAACACGTCGTCGATCATGGCGAGCAGGATCTCCGCGTGTTGATTGGGCGCGTGTCGGCGGCGTTCGACGACGTCGCCGTCGTGCCACAGAGCCACGGAACACGCCTCCGTGGCGGTTTCGATGGCCAAAAGTCGCGTTGCGCTCAATCGATGGCTCCGAAAAAATCCCGCACCGTCTCCAGGTCGCGGGTCAGCGGCATGGCGGGACAAGCGCGCAGAAACAACGCGCCGTAGTTTTTACTGAGCAGCCGAGGATCGCACAACATCAACACGCCGCGGTCCGTCACATCCCGAATCAGCCTCCCTATGCCTTGTCGTAGAGCGATCACGGCGTTGGGAAGTTGGTGCTCCATAAAAGGATTGCCGCCGTTTTCCTCGATCGCGCGCAGGCGCGCGCGCAACACGGGGTCGTCCGGAGATTCGAAGGGAAGCTTGTCGATGACGACGCACGACAAGGCGTCGCCGCGCACGTCGACGCCTTCCCAAAAACTCGCAGTACCCAAAAGCACGGCACGCCGGTGCTTCCGGAATCTCTGCAGCAACTCTGTTTTCGGCGCCGAACCCTGTACCAGAACCGAGAAACGGTTGTTACGCTCCAAGAGCTGTTGGGCTTCGTGCATTGCGCGATAGCTGGTAAACAACAAAAACGCCCTACCATCGCTGGCTTCGAGCACCGGTAGCGTATTCTCGATCATGGCCGATGTGTAAGCCGGATCGCGTGGATCGGGCAAACCGTGGGGGACGTACAACAAAGCCTGCTGCGCAAAATCGAACGGGCTGGTCCACTGTTCCGTATCGACGTCCTCAACGCCGATCAGACGCTGGTAGTGGCTGAAATCTCCGGCCACCGACAGGGTGGCGGAGGTAAAGATCCAGGCTTTTTCCGCATCGCGCAAATGGGCGCGCAGAATCTTGCCTGTGTCCACGGGGGTCTCCTGGAATCGAAAGCCGCGCGCGGTCGTTTCCGCCCAGCGAATACTGTCGAGGCCGCGCGGGTCTTCACTCATCTCGCATAATCGCCCATGAAGATCGCTGCATCGGACCCAACATCGGCTAAGTCCTTCGCCCGCTGCGGCGGCCTCCCGCAGTATTTCGCCCAACCCCGCGAGCGCCTCGATAGTACCGGACAGAACCGCTCGGAAGCGCGGCCGCGCGCTGGTTTCTTTCCAATCCATGCGCCGGCCCGAATCGCCGAGTACACGCCGCAGATCTGCGGCGCATCTCTCCAGTTTCCGAATTTGCGGTTCCAAGTGGCCCACGAGGCTTTGTTCCCGCGCTTCCTCGGCGCGCGCGTCCCGGCACAGCTCCAGGAGTTGATGGCCACTGATTGACTTGCCGAGAAAACTCGAGGCCACTTCCGGCAACTGATGGGCCTCATCGAAGACGACGCTGTCCACACCCGGCAACAGGTTTCCGAAACCGTCCTCGCGCAGCGCGAGATCAGCAAAGAACAAATGATGATTCACGATCAGAATCTCTGCCTTCAACGCCGACTTTCGCGCCTGCATCACGTAGCATTGATCGAAATACTCGCATTGCCCGCCAAGACAGTTATCGTTGGTCGACGTGAGTAGCGGCCAGATTGCCGCATCTTCAGGGATACTCGCGACTTCGCTGATCTCGCCGGTGCGCGTTTGCGCGCACCAAGCGAACAATTCCTGTATTTGTCCCTGTTCGGCGGGGGACAGGTCCGGCGCCGTGGTGCGCACTCGATGGTAACGGTCCAGACACAAGTAGTTCGCGCGCCCCTTCAGCAACGCCACATCGGCGGGCACGGCCACCGCCTGCCGCACCAGAGGGATATCGCGATAACACAATTGATCTTGAAGATGCTTGGTTCCGGTGGAAATCAGCGTCTTTTTGCGTGAGAGAAACGCGGGCACCAAGTAGGCCAAAGTCTTCCCGGTTCCGGGACCGCTCTCGGCGATGAGCGTGCCACGGTGCGCGATGGTCTCCTCGACGCGCGTCGCCATCTGTTGTTGCGATGTGCGGGCAGAAAAACCGGGAAGGATGTTTTTCAGCGGTCCTTCGGGACCCAGGATCTCAGCACTCGTCACCACTGTGCGTATCCGCAAGACATCGCTTCAAGGCCTCCCGCCATGGCGGAAGCGCAATCTGGAAATGCTCGCGAAGCTTCCGGTTGTCCAGCACCGAGTAACGGGGACGACGCGCCGGTGTCGGGTATGCGGCGGTCGACACGGGTATCACGGTAACCGCATTTTTCCCCGCGCACGCGAATATAGCCTTTGCGAATTCGTACCACGTGGTCGTACCGCCACAGGTCATATGGTAGACACCGGCGTATTTTCCCCGCGAACCGTCGCAGACACGTGCGACGATGATCGCCGTGGCCTCTGCGATCGCTCCAGCATAAGTGGGAGCCCCGAATTGATCGTTCACAACCTGCAACTCCTCCCGCTCTTCGGCGAGCCGCAGCATAGTGTTGAGAAAGTTCCGCCCGTGGCGAGAGTACACCCAACTGGTCCGGAAAATCAGATAATCGCCACCGACTTCCTTCACCGCGCGCTCGCCCGCGAGCTTGGTGTGTCCGTACACATTGACGGGTCCGGGCTCCATCTCTTCTGTGTAGGGTCGCTCACCACTGCCGGAGAAGACGTAATCGGTGGAATAGTGCACAAATAACGCCTGGATGCGCTTTGCCGCCGCGGCCATGGCACCCGGGACCTCGGCGTTAATAACGTACGCAGCCTCGGCATCGTTTTCGGCCTGGTCCACCGCAGTGTAGGCGGCCGCATTGACAACGACCTGGGGTCGTTGATCAACGATCACCCGCTGCGCCCCGTCCAAGTCACGCAAGTCCAGATTCAATTGGTCCAGCGCCACAACTTCGCCCAGG
>JBFGKR010000113.1:0-6314 GCA_041576575.1 Arenicellales bacterium
GCTTCCGGGGCGTATCCGCCTCTGGCAATCGTACTGCGCAAGAATTTTATCGTACAGGGGCGGTGGCCGCTGTAAAATCCAACGCGTCCAAGCCGGCCTGAAGCGCTGCGTTCCATGAAATGAGGTAGGTTGATGCCCAAGAAGGAACAATATCTCCGCAAACGATTGAGCCGATTTGTCTCCGCAGAACCGCATGAACTGCGCGCCCTTGTGTGGTCGTTTTTATATTTTTTCGTGCTGCTCTGTGCGTATTATATCCTCAGGCCGATTCGCGATGAGATGGGTATTCGCGGGGGGGTTGAGAATCTGCAGTGGTTGTTTACCGCCACATTCGTGACCATGTTGTGCGTCGTGCCGTTGTACGGTTGGGTGTCGTCGCGCTATTCGCGAGGAAAGTTTCTGTTCTCCGTGTATGGATTCTTCATCGCCAATATTGTTCTGTTCTATTTCCTCTTTGCCGCCGCCGTCCATCCTGCTTGGGTCGCTCGTGTATTCTTCGTCTGGCTGAGTGTCTTCAATTTGTTCGTAGTGTCGGTGTTCTGGTCCTTCATGGTTGAACTGTACGACCATGACCAGTCCAAGCGTTTGTTTGGTTTTATCGCCGCCGGAGGCAGCGCGGGCGCAATTCTAGGGCCGGTATTGACTGCCACGTTGGCAGTTCCATTGGGGACCAGGAATCTTCTGTGGATATCTGTGTTCCTTCTGGGAGTGGCGCTCTATTGCATCTTCCAACTGAGGAAATGGGCGGAGCGCAGCAATCCATCGAATCAGCGGTTGGGCAGTCATCCTATCGCCGGTGGTTGGTTTGATGGGTTGATACGGATCGGTCGATCTCCGTATCTTCTCGGGATCTGCCTTTACGTGTTGCTTTACACAACCTTGGCAACGTTTCTTTATTTCATCCAGGCTGAAATCGTCCGTGACGCGTTTTTCAGCTCGGAAGAACGCACTCGGATGTTTGCATTGATCGATTTTGCAACCAACGCGACGACGATCGGACTGCAACTCTTCGTCACGGGCAGACTGGCCACCCGCTTTGGGTTATCGGTCACGCTGGCGTTGGTACCCTCTTTGCTTGCCGTAGGGTTCGTCGCCCTCGCGACGGCGCCGGTATTGATCGTCCTCGTCGTGGTGCAAGTCCTGCGGCGCTCGGGCAATTACGCGATCGCGCGCCCTGGACGCGAAATGTTGTACACCGTGTTGCCGGTGGTGGATAAATACAAGTCGAAAAATGCTATCGACACTGTTGTCTATCGGGGCGGCGACGCGATCAGCGGATGGGCCTACGCGGGCCTCACCGCGGCGGGTTTGAGTATGGCCGGGATCGCCTGGGTCGCCGTGCCGATTGCGATAATCTGGTCGGCCGCAGGCTGGCTCTTGGGCGGAGTACGCGACCGTCTCGCCGTTACCGCAGGAGTTCCGGATATGACCCGCGTGGCACCGAGCGAACGATCGCTTTGAAGGCGCAGAACAATTCTGGCCCTGAAGACTCCGTCTGCAATGTAGTGAAAAATGCGGACGCGCCGAATAGCTTGCGATGCATGCGTCGGCGCGCAGCGCGCCAGGGGGTCAACACGCATCCCGCGGGATACGATATTCGAACTCTGGGTTACAATGACCGTTTTTCGCCACTGCCCCTCATGACAAATAACGGAATCAAGCGATGATCAATTCTGCCAATGCCTCTTTGCTCACCAGAGACCAAGATCACCTCATTCATCCCCTGCACAGTGCACCCGCACATCGCAAGGGCCGGGTGTGGGTGCGGGGTGACGGGGTGATGCTGACCGACGCCGACGGACACCAATGCATAGACGGCCTCGCGGGCTTGTGGAACAACACCGCCGGCCACGGTAGACGCGAATTGGTGGAAGCGGCACGCCAACAGATGATCACCTTGCCCTACGTGTCGGGATACACCGGTAGCTCCAATCCCAAGGCCATAGAACTCGCCGAAAGACTCTCGACGATCACTTACCCGAATATCAACCGCTTCTTTTTCACCTCCGGCGGTGGCGAGAGCACGGACAGCAACATCAAGATGGCCCGGTATTACTGGAAGCTGAGAGGCAAACCGGGTAAGACCAAGGTGATATCCCGTGAATGGGGATATCACGGTGTGACCCTCGCGGCGATGTGCGCAACCGGCATGAATACATATTGGCCCATGTTTGAGCCGCGGATTCCGGGTTTTTCACACATTCCATCACCTTATCCCTATCGTTACCAGGCCCCTGAGGGCGTGAGTCCGGGAATCGCCGCGGCCGATGAATTGGAGTCGGCCATTCTGCGCCAGGGTCCCGAGACCGT
The DNA here is from genome assembly GCA_041576575.1 of Arenicellales bacterium. GTDB lineage: Bacteria > Pseudomonadota > Gammaproteobacteria > Arenicellales > JAANXG01 > CALZGZ01. Next base: position 2,311 of record JBFGKR010000113.1, read on the forward strand.
TGCCATGTTCATCGCTGAGCCGGTGCAGGGGGCCGGCGGCGTAATTGTGCCCCAGGACGATTATTTTCCCAGGATCCGAGAAATCTGCGACCACTACGAAGTTCTGTTTGCGTCCGATGAGGTGATTACCGGATTCGGCCGCACAGGAAAGATGTTCGGGCTCGAACACTGGGGCGTCGAACCCGATGTGATTCAGTTTGCCAAGGCGATCACCTCCGGTTATTTTCCCCTCGGCGGCATCGGCATCAGCGACGAGATTGCGCAGGTGATGAACGACAGCGGCCAGCCCTGGATGCACGCCTACACCTACAGCGGGCATCCGGTGGGTTGTGCCATTGGCGTAGCCATGCTCGACATCATCGAAAAAGAGCAATTCCCCAGGCAGGCGGCGGAGAAAGGCCGCTATCTGCTCGAGACACTAAAACAAGCGCTCGCAGGTCGGCCGCACGTCGGGGAGGTCCGAGGTTTGGGGCTGATGTGCGCAGCGGAGATCGTCGAGGACCGAGACGAGAAGAGATCGTTTGCCGAAGACAAACAGATCGGCGTGCAACTACAACTCGCCATGACGGAAAGGGGACTGTTCACGCGCATGCGTGGCGACGTGATCCTGTTGGCGCCTTCTATAGTGATCGAGGAAGATCTACTCGACCGGATGGTGGCGATCGTACATGACGCCATCGAGGCCGTCACCGGCTAGAGCGCGTACGGCTCCCGTTCTTTCCCCTCAGGCGTCGCCATAAAGGCCGCCTCGGGCTCCTTAAGAAACGGCAACCGCGGCGGACACGCCGCTGCTCCGGGTTGGGCCGCCCCCATTGAAGACGGCGCGGAACGCGCGTCGGTGGTTTCGACGAATCCGGAAATCCTGCGTCGCAATTCGTCGGATTGTGGTCTTTCTGAGTCGAAATTTTAAAGCTTCTGCTCTAATGTAAGTTTAGTAGGGCATTACATAACTGTTGCACGGCCGTAAGCCCACGTATTCAAGAACTCGTACGGCAATTTTGGGACCATCCAGTGTCGACAAACGCGCAATCGCAGCTCAACGATGTTTCTAAGCTTGACCGGTTCGTCTCGGAAGTGATCGCCGATCTCAAGGCCGGCAAACTAAAGCTGCCGATGTTGCCCCGTGTGGCGTTCAAGGTGCGGCAAACGCTTAGCGACGAAAAGTCGAGCAGCGACGACGTCGCCCGCATCATAGGCACGGAACCCGCTCTCAGTGCGAGGCTCCTGCAGGTTGTTAACAGTCCTCTATACCGCGGTAGCATGGTGATCGAAAACATTCCTATGGCAGTGACGCGATTGGGCCGGAACTGCATTAGAACGATTGTGATCAGCGTGATGGTTAAGCAGCTGTATGAAATTAAGGACGCGAAGCTGAGAAGAACCCTGAAGCGGCTGTGGCTCCACAGCACCGAGGTTGCGGCAATCGCGCGTGTCCTTGCGCGTAATTGCACCGCACTGGACCCCGATGAAGCGATGTTGGCCGGCTTGGTCCACGACATCGGCGTGCTTCCGGTGATATCCAAGGCGGAACAGCATCCCGAGCTCGCTCACGATCGAGCATTGCTGGACGTGGTGAGTTACAGACTTCACCAGGCAGTAGGGAAATTAGTGCTGCAGTCGTGGAAGTTGCCCCAAACCCTAGTCGACGTGGCCGCACAACACGAAAACTGGCGATACGACAGCCATCAGGGGAATTTGGTGGACGTCGTAATTGTCGCGAATCTACTGGGAAGGGCAGGAGAAGCGCACCCCCTCGCGGACGTAAAATGGAGCGAAGTTCCTGCGTTCCGCAAGATCGGACTAGATGCTGAGGAAAGCTTGAGTTTACTGCGGGAGGCCACTGAGGAGCTGAGCCAAGTCAAGAGTTTGTTCCGGTGACCTCTTGACGCCCCGTCCCGCAGAGCAGATGTAGGCGGCGTAGCCGATCGGCGGCGTCTTTGGCGCCAGCACGCTGCCTCGCACACCACACACGCACGCGTAAACACAATTTATCTCGCCAAGGGCCTTGCTTACGGGATACATAGCGATCTCCGATGTGCCGACGCACTTCTCGGGACTCGCTGATGCTGGGGAGTGGATTGTGGCGATGTGGTCGAGCAGGGAGTTTCGGCGGTACACGGTAACTTGCTATGATGGCAATTATTCAAACAACAAATCTTGTTGAAGCCCATCGCGGGAGCGTGCGCATGAAGAAACCTTTTCGGATACAAATACTTTATCCTGGTATCGTGTTGATGTCGGCTGCGATGGTTTGTCCGTCTACCGCGGAGGCGGCCAACAGTGGTGTTTACCTCGGTGGCGCGGTGGGTCAATCGGAGTTCGATGAAATCGGTGAGTTGTCGGACGCGTGCATCGCCGCCGGGGTGCGATGTACTTCAGACGATACCGACACCGGCTTCAAGCTCTTTGTCGGTTATCAGTTCGGAAACTACTTGGCGCTGGAAGGAGGCTACGCGAATCTCGGTGAGCTCAAGGCCGGAGTCGCTACGCCGGTTTTGGCGGAGGCGGCATTAGACGTGCATGGTGGTTTTGTCTCGATACTGCCTCAAGTTCCGATCGGTGATCTCGGCGCGGTGTACGGTAGACTGGGATTGATGGTGGGTGATGGCGAGCTCACCGCTCGGGTGCCTTCGATTGGCTTTGACGACAGCGACAGCGGTTCGGTCGCCGGAGTGACTTTCGGCTTCGGCGGAGCCCTGCATTTGGGAATGGCTACAGTACGCGTCGAGTTTGAACGCTACAGCTTTGACGAGGCCTTCAATATCGCCGGAGAAGATTTCGATGCCCCAGATATTGACCTATTCTCCGGCAGCCTGCTGTTTCGCTTCTGAACGTTCGGAGGTGTTAGAGCAACTTGGACACTACGCTTCGTGACGCCGTAATGCGTACTTGCCTTCTTGATCCGGTTGCTACCATCTAGCTATCGCATCCGAGACACGAGTTGCCTTAAAACCGCGAGCCACCGTTCTCTATTTTTTGCGCAGGACCATATCGAACTCGATGAGGTTTGTACGCTGAAAACCGATCCATTGGGTCTCGAGAACCTGGTAGCGGTCTGCGGTGACAATGAAATGGATATGGGGCGTAGGGAGATTGGGCCACTCGGTTTCGAATTCGTAACGACCGTTGGCGTCTGTGAACAGATAAGCACGTAGACGATCCACGTATTCACCGTCTTCCCCGGCTTGCCAGTGCGCCACCCTAGCGTTGGCCACGACGGTGCAATCCGGCCCAGCCAGGACCTGGCCCCGCACCGTGACACCCGTACTGACGTTGATCCTTTGCTCAGTCACAGGTTTGTAATGGGTGCCCGTCGTTCGGTGTGGTGTCGGACTGCACTCCGCTCCGTGGACCGATACAGGGAGTGCGAGCAGAACGATGTAAGCCAGCAGATAGTTTCGCGACACGTCTCCTCCTACCTTAATTTCTCGAATTGGAACAGGCTCATACGTTACGCCAAAATCAGTAGAGCGCGCATGCAGCCGCTTAGATGCGATGTTACGCATGTCGGCTCTCTATTTGGACGCGCGTTCGACCAGGTAGTTCGCTGACTTTTCTGATCGGAGACTCTGGCTGTATCCACGGGCAGCAAAGACGCACACTCAGTCTCGCTCCATCATCGTCGATTTCGAGCAAGGTTGTCGCAATCGTGCGTCGCAGCTCAGGCGGCGTCTTGTGCGGTGCGAATCATCCCGTCAACGCATCCACGGCGCTTACGCTGTGGGACACGGGTCCGCCGCCCGGAGAACTATGGATCGAAGCGACACGACGCGTGCAATCAATATTCATCAACGGCGGTCTGTGTAAGCATGTCGGACCGATTCTTGGTTTTTCTGGTTGTCTGTACAACGGCTACACCCGGTGTTGCTTCCAGCGGGAAGACGTTGTATCCGGAAAACCCCTATGTAACTCGGGACGCAATCTTTGCAGCCACAATAGGCGTGAGCCGCTACGAACGCGAAAGCTTGCAACGTACCTGGCACGCGCTGCCGGGCGCACAGACC